>CALFYQ010000458.1 GCA_937952085.1 uncultured Paracoccaceae bacterium
CACCAGCACCACCATGTTCCAGCAGCCCGGGAAGCCCTGGAAGCTGGCGTCCTTCGTCTTCATCCTCGTGTCGGCGAAATAGATCGCGCCGGTGACGATGATGATCGCCGCGGCCGGGATCGCCAGCGGGTAGTACATCGTCCCCGAGGTGACGAGCGCCACCGCCGGGATGAAGACATAGGTGAGATAGTCCACGATCAGGTCGAGCACTACGCCGGACCAGCGGGCGGCGCGCTTCGTCACCTCCAGCCGGCGGGCGAGGGGGCCGTCGATCCCGTCGACGATCAGCGCGCCGCCGAGCCAGCCGAACATCTCCGCCCAGCGACCGTCCATCGCCGCGAGCATCGCCATGAAGGCGAGAAACGCCCCCGAGGCGGTGAGGAGATGCACCGAGAATGCGAGCAGCCGGGCCGTCATGAACCCGTCCTAAGGCCTTGCGCGGCGCGAGGCCAGCGCCGCTTGCCAAGCCCCGCCCCGGCTTGCACCAAAAGCGGGGAAACGGACGGGGGCGACCCATGCGAATCGCGATCCTCAACGTCTCGACCGACGATGCGCCCTATGCGCGGCGCCACCCCGACGACGGCGCGCGCTTCGCGGCGCTGATGCGGAGCGCGCGGCCGGATTGGGACTTCCCGATCCATCGGTCCTTCGAGGGCGACTTTCCGGCGGGCCCGGGCGCGGCGGACGGGTTCCTCGTCACCGGCAGCCCGACCTCGGTGAACGACGATCTCCCTTGGGTTCACCGCCTGATGGATTTCATCCGCGCGGCGGAGGCGGCGCGGGCGCCGCTGTTCGGGGCCTGTTTCGGCCATCAGGCGGCGGCGAAGGCGCTCGGCGGCGCGGTCGGGCCCAATCCCGGCGGCTGCATGCTGGGGATGGTCGAGACGGAATTCTTCGCGCCGCGCGGGTGGATGGCGCCGTTTCAGCCGCGGCTGCGGCTCCACTGCGGCAATTACGAGCAGGTGACGCGCCTGCCCGAGGCGGCGGAGACGGTCGGCCGGGCGGAGGGCTGCCCGGTCGCCGCCTTCGCGATCGGCGATCATGTCTTCACCACGCAGTTCCACCCGGACATGCCGCGCGGCTATGTCGAGGAGATGATCGCCTTCATGGAGCCGAACGAGCCGGCCGGGACCATCGCCCGGGCGCGGGCCTCGCTGGCCGGGCCGGACGAGGCGGCGCGGATGGCCGAGTGGATGGCGCGTTTCTGGGAGCAGGGCAGGCGCGCGTGAGCGTCGCCTTGCGATTTCCGGCGGAACGGCGCTCTACTCCGCGCGAAGCGATCCAAGGAGACCGGAAATGCCGATGGACGGCGCGCCCCTCACCAATGCACAGGCCCGCGATGTCGAGGCGCTGCTGCATCCCTACACGAACGCGGTGCAGCACCGGAAGGTCGGCCCGCATGTGATCGAATCGGGCGAGGGCGTCTACGTCTACGACGAATCGGGCAAGCGCTTCGTGGAGGGCATGGCCGGCCTCTGGTGCGCCGGCCTCGGCTTCGGCGACGCCGAACTGATCGACGCCGCGAAGGAGCAGTTCGGCAAGCTGCCCTATTACCACCTCTTCGGCGGCCGCTCCTTCGAGCCGGCCATCGAACTCGCCGAGAAGATCAAGGAGCTGGCGCCCTTCCCGATCTCGAAGGTGATCTACCAGTCCTCCGGCTCCGAGGCGAACGACACGCAGGTCAAGCTCGCCTGGTATTACAACAACGCCCGCGGCAAGCCTGAGAAGAAGAAGATCATCTCCCGCATCCGCGGCTACCATGGCGTCACCATCGTCTCGGCCTCGCTGACCGGGCTCCCGTACAATCACAAGGGCTTCGACCTTCCGGTCGACCGCATCCGTCACACCGCCACGCCGCATTTCTGGCGCGAGGCGCGCGACGGCGAGACGGAGGCGGAGTTCTCGACCCGGCTCGCGAACGAGCTGGAGGAGCTGATCCTGAAGGAGGGGCCGGACACGGTCGCCGCGTTCATCGCCGAGCCGGTGATGGGCGCCGGCGGCGTCATCGTGCCGCCGAAGAGCTATTTCCCGAAGATCGCCGACGTGCTCGAGAAATACGACATCCTCTTCATCGACGACGAGGTGATCTGCGGTTTCGGGCGGACCGGGAACTGGTTCGGGGCGGAGACCCTCGGCATGCGGCCGACCTCGATGTCGATGGCCAAGCAGCTCACCGCCGCCTATGCGCCGCTCTCCGCCGTCGGCATCAATTCCGACATGGCCGAGGCGATCGAGGCCTATTCGGGTGAGATCGGCACGCTCGGCCACGGCTTCACCTATGGCGGCCACCCGCTCGGCTGCGCGGTCGGCGTGAAGGCGATCGAACTCTACCAGAAGCGCGACATCGTCGGCCATGTCCGCAAGATGGCGCCGCTCTTCGAGACGAAGCTGAAGGCGCTCGAAGGCCACCCGCTGGTCGGCGAGGCGCGCTGCGTCGGGCTGATGGGCGGGCTCGAGCTTTCGCCGGACAAGGCCAAGGCCGCGCCCTTCGCCCAGCCCGGCAAGGTCGGCGTCTACCTGATGAACGAGGTGCTGAAGCGCGGCGTCATCACCCGGGCGATCGGCGACACGCTGGCCTTCTGCCCGCCGATGATCATCAACGAGGGCGAGATCGAGGAGATGTTCGCGCCGCTCGAAGCCTCGCTCGACGCGACCCACGCCTGGGCCAAGGCCGAGGGCCATCTCGGCTGAGGCGCGGCCGGGTCAGGGCGCGGGCGGAAAGGTCAGCGCCTCGACCCGGTTGCCGTCCGGGTCGCGGATGAAGGCCCCGAAATAGGTCGTCAGCGCGGCGCGCCGGAGCCCCGGCGCGCCGTCCGAGTCTCCGCCCGCCGTTTCGGCGGCGTCATGGAAGGCGCGCACCGCGCCCTCGTCCGCCGCGCGGAGGCAGACATGCGCGCCGGAGCCGGGCGGGACAGGCGCCATCCCCTCCCTCAGGTTCAGCCAGAACTCGGGGTATCGCTTGCCGTAGCCGGCCGCGGCTGGAAGCGTGATCATCCGCGTGTAGCCGAGCGGGCCAAGCGCCCGGTCATAGAAGGCCGTGGCGCGGGAGAGGTCGGAGACGGCGACGGAAACGTGGTCGATCATGGCGGTTCTCCCCCCGGTGCTCTGCCGCCAGCCTGCCACGAGACGCCGCTTGGCGCGACGCTGGCGCGGAAACCGGCCGGGCGATAGGCTGCAGGCCGGGAGAACCGTCATGAAACAGGGTCGCGTCGCCTTCGGCCGGCAGGAGGAGATCGTCTTCGGCCGCCCCGCCGCGGAGGCCGCGGCGGAGATCGTCGAGCGCCTCGACGCGCGGCGCGTGTTCCTGCTCGCCTCCGGCACGCTCAACCGCGAGACGGGGCTGGTCCGCGCGGTGATCGACGCGCTCGGCTTCCGCTTCGCCGGGCTTTTCGACCGGATGCCGGCGCACACGCCGCGGACCGCCTGCCTCGCCGCCGCCGGCGAAGCGCGCGATGCGGGCGCCGACCTTCTCCTCACCTTCGGCGGCGGCTCGGTGACGGATGCGGCCAAGGCCGTCTCCCTCCTTCTCGCCAACGAGATCGACGAGGCGGCGGAGATGGACCGGCTGCGGAACGCGGCGGAACTGCGGCCGCCTGCGGTTCGGCAGGTCTCGATTCCGACCACGCTCTCGGCCGGAGAATTCTCCGCGCTCTGCGGCGTCACCGACGAGCGGACGATGGCGAAGGAGCTGTTCACCCATCCGCTCATCATCCCCCGCGCGGTGATCCTCGACCCGGCGGCGACGCTGCCGACGCCGGAATGGCTGTTCCTTTCGACCGGGGTGCGGGCGCTCGACCATTGCGCGGAAGGCGTCGCCAGCCTCGAAGGCCACGCCTATGGCGACGCGCAGGGCGAGAAGGGCCTCGCGCTCCTCGCCCGCGGGTTGGCCGGCGCGAAGCGGGACGGCGCCGATCTCGAGGCGCGCCTCGACTGCCTGATGGGCGCCTGGCTCTCGATGGGGCCGCTCGCCTCCGGCGTGCCGATGGGGGCGAGCCACGGGATCGGTTACGTGCTCGGCGCACGGCACGGCGTGCCGCACGGGCACACCTCCTGCGTGATGCTGCCGGCGGTGATGCGCTGGAACCGCCCCGCCAATGCGGAGCGGCAGGCCCGTGTCGCCGCGGCGCTCGGGCGGACGGACGGGGACGCCTCGGCGGCGCTCGCCGATCTCATCGCCGGCATCGGCATGCCACGGACGCTTCGCGACGTGGGCGTCACGGAGGCGGATTTTGGCGCCATCGCGGAGGGCGCGATGAGGACGCCCTGGGTGCCGCGGAACCCGCGGCCGATCCGCGGCCCGGCCGATGTGCGGGAGATCCTGGCGCTGGCGGCTTAAGGCCGGGTTTCGTGACGAGGCCGCAAATCGTTCGAGCGACGCGGCAAGGGACGCGAACGCCCCTGGGTGGGCGCTCGATCCGATTGTCTCAGGCGCTTTATGACGTCGCCCCGACCAACTGTCGTTCCGCTTGTGACCGCCGGGGAGCGCCCGCCCGCGGGGAGGGGCGGGCGCGGCCCGCGCTTGTCGCACGGGCCGGGAGGGGTGGAGAGGGCTCGGGGCGATACGGCCACCGTTTCGGTCGTGGTGACCGCAGAGGCTTAGTGCTCCGGCCCCGCAATCGGCCGCTGTATCCCTGTCGAAACCTTCGGGGATTGCTCGGGACGAGCCGCGTATCCCTCAATCCGCCGCCGCGCCGGCGGACGGAGCGGCGTCCTCCAGCCGCTCGGCCACGGTGCGAAGATCGGTAAGAAGGTCGAGGAGAAGCGCCATCCGCTCTTCGCCGAAGGCCTGCTCCAGGTCCCGGTAGATCGCCTCCGAGGTTCCCGCCATCTCGTCGTAGAGCGCGCGGCCCGCTTCGGTGAGGCGGACGACGCGGCGTCGTGCGTCGGCCGCAGGGGCGGGCTCGATCAGGCCCCGCTCCTCCAGCGCCCGGAAGATCCGGGTGAGAGAGGGCGCGAGGATCGCGCAGCGATCCGCCAGCGCCGCCTGGTCGAGCGGGCCGGAATCCGCCAGCGCGCGGATCACCCGCCATTGCGGCAGGGTCAGGCCGTGCGCGTCCACATGCGGCTTGAAGCGCCGCATCGTCGCCTCCCGCGCGCGGAGGAGGGCGATGGGCAGCGCCCTCTCATAGCCCCGGAGCCGCGCCATCTTTCAGCGCCGGAGCATGAGGCGCGGCGCGCCGTCGACGCCGAGCAATAGGACCGCGCCGTCCGGCGCGACGTCGAAACCGGCGACCTCGCCGAGCGCGGCGAAAAGCCGGCCCTCCGCCGCCATCGCCTCGCCGGCGCAGGCCATCCTGGTCGAGACGATTTCGCCGAAGCCGAGGCCCTCGCCGGTGAGGCGATAGCCGGCGCGCCAGGCGTTGCAGCCGCTCCGGCCGCCGGCCGCGCCGCCCGTCCGGAAGGCGAGCGTCGCGCCCTCGATCCCCTCGACGCGCCATTCGCCGAGGAGGAGGGAGAGCGGGGCGCCGCCGCAACCGAGGAGGCGGCGGCCGCCTGTCTCGATCTCGACCGTGGCGGGGTGGGGCATGCCGGTGGCGTCGTCATGGCAGAGCCGGTCCTCGATCCGCGCGACCATGTCGAGCGGGCCGGAGACGAGGATCGTCGCCGCGCCGTCCCGGCCGGGCGGCGGCAGCGGGCCTTCGCGCCGCACCGCGCCATAATCGAGCGTCAGCGCGGCGCGGCCCTCGCCGACTTCGAGGCTCCAGCCGGGCTCGTTGCCGCCGGCGCGGAACTCCGGCGCCTGGATCGTCGGCGCCAGCCGGCATTCCGGCAGTTCCTCTCCGGCGAGGGAGACCATGGCGGTCTCGCCCTTGGTCCAGAGCCAGGTGTCCGCATCGTCCGCGCGCGCGCTCTTCGCGCCCGAGCCGGCCGGAGCCGGGGCGAAGACATGGCGGGCGCCCCGCGCCTCCATCGCCACAGCGCCGTCGAGGACGCCGACCAGAACCTCCTCCGGGCCGCAGCGGAGGCGGCTGACGAAGCGCATCGGGACGAAGGGCGAAAGGCGCGCGGCGCCGAGATCGAGATCGGTCGCGCCGGGCGGGATCGCGATAGCCTCCGAGCGCCATCGCGTCTCGCCGTCGATCTCGATCGCGGCGCGGAGCGCGCCGCCGGCCTCGGGCGCGGCGAGCGCGAAGGGGAGGGGGGCGTCGCGCCCGGCTGCGCGCACGCCGCTTTCGGCGAAGAGAGCGCCGGAAGCGTCCCGCAACTCGACGCGGAGGAAGGCGTCCTCGGGGAGGGCCGCGCATTCGTCGCAGGCGGCTTCGCCGGTGACGGTCCGCGCGGGCTCGGCCGCCGCGGCGGCGGCGGCGAGGCAGGCCGCGAGGGCGGCCGGTGCGAGGCGGGGCAGGATCATCGCGGCCTCCGATTGGCGCTGGCGCATCGTAGGCGTCGCGGCCCGCGCCAGCAACGCGCGCGCGGGCTTGACCCGGGCGCGCCCGCATGGCGCGCTCCCGCCATGGCCTTCACGCTCCGACAGCTTCGCTATTTCGTCGCCGCCGCCGAGGCGGGGACGATCTCGGGCGCCGCGCAATCGCTCTCGATCTCGCAATCGGCGGTGACGGAGGCGGTGCGGGAGCTTGAGGCCGATCTCGGCGTGGCGCTCTTCGAGCGGGGGCCGCGGGGGCTGACGCTGACGCGGCGGGGGCTCGGCTTCCTCAGGCATGCCGCCGGCATCCTCGCATCCGTCTCCACCGCGCGGCGGGCGATGGCGGGGGAGCGGGAGGAGGCGCGGGGCGCGCTCTCGCTCGGCGTCACTTCGCTGGTGGCGGGCTATGTGCTTTCGGATGTGCTGGCGCGGTTCCGGCGGGCGAACCCGGCGGTCGAGGTCTCGGCGGTGGAGGATGCGGCGGACTATCTCGAGCACCTCCTGATCGGCGGCGAACTCGACGTGGCGGTGGCGGTGCTGGCCGAGGGCCGCGCGCCCGACGCGCTCCAGGCCGAGATCGTCGAAGTTTCGCCCTACCGGCTCTGGCTGCCGCTCGGCCACCCGCTGGAATCGCGGGAGACGATCGAGCTTCGGGACGTCGCGGAGGAGCCGCTGATCATGCTCACCGTGGACGAGATCGAGGGCGCGACGGTGGGCCTGCTCGGCGCGTTCGGCGCGCGGCCGCGGGTCGCCTTTCGGACGCGGTCGGTGGAGGCGGTGCGAAGCCTCGTCGCCACCGGGGCGGGCGTCGCGCTCCTCCCCGATCTCGTCTACCGGCCCTGGTCGCTCGAAGGCGACCGGATCCAGACGCGGGACGTGGCGGGCGCGCTTCCCATCGTCCGGGTCGCGGTGATCTGGCGGCGGGGCGCGCCGCTTTCGGAGGCGGCGCGGGCCTTCGTGGCGACGGCGCAGACGGGCTCGGGCGCGCGGCGGAGCTAGGCCTCGGCGACAGCCTGCGGCAGCTCGATCACCGAGGGGCGGGGGAGGCGGCGGAGCGTCTCGGCGAGATCGGCGCGGCGTTCGATCCGCGCGAAGGGGAGGCCATAGGCGGCGGCGATGTGGGAGAGGTCCGGCGAGGACGGGCGGACGCCGATCGGCTCCGCGCCGGCGGCGCGCATCGCGCTCTCGATCTCGCCGTAGCCCTCGTTGTTCCAGACGAGGAAGATCACCCGCGCCGCCTCGTCCCGCGCCGCGCCAAGTTCGGCGAGGGAGAACTGGAGGCCGCCATCGCCGACGAGGCAGATCGTGGGCCGGTCGGGTTCCGCGAGCGCCGCGCCGATGGCGGCGCCCGGCGCATAGCCGATCGTGCCGTAGCCGGTGGCGGAGTTGAACCAGAGAAGGGGGGCGGGCGCCTCGCAATAGAGATCGCCGGCATAGACCGGCTGGGTCGAGTCGCCGACGATCCGGGCCTCGGGGAAGGCCGCGCGGATGGCGTCGAGCGTGGCGAGCTGGCGGCGCATCCGCGGGCCGAGATCTTCGAGCGCGTCGGCGCGGGCGGCTTCGGCGCGTTCGGCGCCCCAGCCTTCCGCGCGGGGGCCCGAGACGCCGGCGGCGAGGAGCGCCTCCGCGGCTTCGCGCGCTTCGGCTTCGAGGGCGAACTCGGCGGGCGGGCCGGCGGCGAGGGCGGCCCGGTCGAGGTCGATCCGGGCGAGGCGGGGGAGGGCGGGGAAGCCGCCGTCGGCGTAGCCGTCATAGTCGGTCTGGCCGAACTCGGTGCCGAGGGCGAGGACAAGGTCAGCCTCGGCGAGAAGCGCGCGGACGGATTTCAGGCTCGGGCTGGCGGGGACGCGGAGCGCATCGTCGCCGAGAAGACCGCGGGCGTTCGTCGTCATCACCGCAGGGGCGCCGAGCGCGGCGGCCAGGCGGCGGGGCGCGTCTCCGGCGCGGGCGGCGCCGCCGCCGAGGAGGAGGACCGGGCGCTTCGCCTCGCGGAGCGCGGCGGCGAGGGCGGCGACATCGGCGCGGGGCGGCGCGGGCAGGGCGCGCGGCGTCGCCGGCGGCGCGGCGGGCGCCGCCATCAGGTCGAGCGGGATTTCGAGATGGACGGGGCCGGGGCGACCGCGGAGCGCGGCGGCGAAGGCGGCGTCGAGCGCGTCGTCGAGGCCTTCCGGCGCGAGGAGGGTGTGGGAATGGACCGCGACCTCGCGGATCAGCGCGGCCTGGTCGGGGAGTTCGTGGAGAAGCCCTTTCCCGCGGCCGAGATCGGCGCGGGCGTTGACCCCGGAGACGACCAGCATCGGGATCGAGTCGGCGCGGGCCTGCGCCATCGCGGTGATGGCGTTGGTGAGGCCGGGGCCGGTGATGACGAAGGCGACGCCGGGCTTGCCCGTCACGCGGGCGTAGCCGTCGGCCATGAAGCCGGCGCCCTGTTCGTGGCGCGGGGTGACGTGGCGGACGCCCGAGCCCGGCAGGCCGCGATAGAGCTCGATCGTGTGGACGCCCGGAATGCCGAAGACGATCTCGACGCCGCGGAGGGCGAGGCCGCTGACGAGGGCCTGGCCGACGGTGAGGGTCATCGGGCGGCCTCGCGAAAAAGAGTTGAGCTGTTAACTGAGAGGCGCGCCCTAGCCTCGGTGGGCGCGTGGGCCGGTGCCGGTGGGCGGCTTATCCTCAAAGACCCGAAAGACGGCTGAGCGCTTTCCGGCATCGCCAGCGCGCCCTCCCGGGGGGAGGGTCGGGCGCGGCCCGGGCTGGTCGCCCGGGTGGACGGGGTGATCGACGCGCGCCGGCTCATGTGCGGAAGGCTCTGCGAGGGAAGGCGGGCGCCCTCAGGCGCTGGCCGAGAAGGATCGGGCGCGGCGATCTCCCGCCGCGCCCTTGGTCATCGTCAGGCGAACCACCAGCGCTCGCCGTTCTTGTGGCCGTCGAGCTCCCAGTTGTTGGCGATCTTCTCCGGCAGGCCGATCTTGTTCGATGCGGCGTGGGTGTAGGCCATGAACATCGGGATCAGCGCGCCGCCGTCCTCGGAGACGAGCTGCTGCATTTCGACATACATCTCGCGCCGCTTCGCCGTGTCGAGCTCCGACCGGGCGATGAGCAGGAGCTCGTTGAACCGGGCGTTGTTCCAGTGCGTCTCGTTCCAGTCCGCGCCGGCGGAGTAGATCTGCGAGAAGATCCAGTCCTCGGTCGGGCGGCCGCCCCAGTAGCCGCCGCACCAGGGCTTCTTGAGCCAGACATTGTCCCAGTAGCTGTCGTCCGCCTCGCGCACCACCTCGATCTCGATGCCGCAGGCCTTGGCCGACTCGGCGAAGAGCGCGCCGGTGTCGATGGCGCCCTCGAAGGCGGTGTCGGCGAGGCTGAGCTGCACCTTCAGCGAGTCGAGCCCGGCCTTCTTCAGGTGGAACTTCGCCTTCTCCGGGTCATAGGCCTTCTGCGGCAGTTCCTCCGGGGTGGCGCGGTAGATGTTCGCCGGGCCGATCGGGCTGTCGTTGCCGACCTCGCCCTGGCCGCGGAGGATCTTCTTCACCACGTCCTCGCGGTCGATCGCGTATTTCAGCGCGAGCCGGACGTCCTGGTTATCGAACGGGCCGACATCGCACATCATCGGCAGCACGGCGTGCTTGTTGCCGGTGATCGGGAAGACCATCACGTCTTTGTTCCGCTCCAGGAGGTGGACAGTCTTCAGGTCGAGGTTCGACATCGAGTGGATCGAGCCGGTGATGAGCGCGTTGGAGCGCGCGCCGGCGTCGGGGATGAAGAGGTTCTCGATGCTGTCGAACCAGGCGCGGCCTTCCTTCCAGTAGTTCGGGTTGCGCACCACGCGGGTGTTCACGCCCGGCTCGAAGCTTTCGAGCTTGTAGCCGCCGGTGCCGACGCCGGTCTCCCATTCCATCGTGCCGTCGGATTTCGCCGGGCAGATGGTGAGGTGGTAGTCGGAGACGATGAACGGCCAGTCGGCGTTGCCGTTCTCCAGCGTGAAGACGACGGTGTCGCCGTCCGCCTTCACGTCGGTGATCTGTTTCGTCAGGCCCGATGCGGCGGACTTGGTGTTCTCGCCGCGATGGTGGTTGTAGGAGGCGACCACGTCCTCCGGCGTCATCGTCTTGCCGTTGTGGAACTCGACGCCCTGCCGGATCTTGAAGACCCATTTCTTACCGCCGTCCGAGCCTTCCCACTCGGTGGCGAGTTCGGCCGCGAGGTCGCCGGTCGGCGAGATCTCGGTCAGGTTGTTGCGGAGCTGACCGGAGCTCACGTTGATCATGTAGCTGTCGAGCGTCTGCGCCGGGTCGAGCACGTCCTTCGTGCCGCCGCCGGTCAGCGCCTGGATGTAGTGGCCGCCCTTCTTCGGCGCGGCCTTGGCGGCGCCCGCCCAGAGCGCCTCGGCCGATACCGCGGCGACGCCCGCGGCCGTCGCCATCTGCATGAAGTTGCGGCGCGTCACGCGCCCTGCCTTTGCGTCGTCCGTCAGCCGGCCGAGCCAGGCCGCCTTGTCGTCCGTCATGGGATATCTCCGACTCTCACCTGTGGTTTCCGCGGCCTTGTTCGGCGGGCCGCCTTCGCCTTCGGTCCGGCGCGCCGGGCGTTCGCCCGGTCGATCCGGTCCGTCTTCTTCATTGGCCGCCGCTTGCGATGCGGCGGGTGGACAGCGTCTCCTCCAGCCAGCCGGGCCGGAGTTCCGGCACCGATTTGAGCATGAGGTCCGTGTAATCGTCAAAGGGCGGGGAAAGCGCCGCGTCCTTCGGCCCGCTCCGCACCACCTCGCCGCGGCGCATGACGACGACATGGTCGGCGATGGCGCGGACGATGGCGATGTCGTGCGTGATGAAGAGATAGGCGACGCCGGTGTCCTTCTGGAGCTCGGTCAGGAGCTTCAGCACCCCGTCGGCGACGAGCGGGTCGAGCGCCGATGTCGGCTCGTCGCAGATGATGAGCTTGGGGTCGGCCGCGAGCGCCCGGGCAATGCAGACGCGCTGCTTCTGGCCGCCCGAAAGCTCGCCGGGATAGCGGTCGATCAGGTGGGCGGGCATCTGCGTGCGGTCGAGAAGCTCCCGCACCCGCTTCTCCCGCGCCGCGCCGTCGCGGCCGAAATAGAACTGGAGCGGCCGGCCGATCACTTCCCGCACGGTCTGGCGCGGATTGAGCGCGAGATCGGGGGACTGGTAGATCATCTGGAGGGTGCGAAGCTGCTCCTTCGTTCGCTGCTGGAGCGCGGGCGGAAGCGGCGCGCCGTCGAAGCGGATCGTCCCCTCTACCGGCGGCAGGAGCCCCGAGATCACCCGCGCCATGGTGGACTTGCCGGAGCCCGACTCGCCGACGATGGCCAGCGTCTCCCCCGCCTTCACCGAGAGCGAGACGTCGGAGAGCGCCATGAAGGTCTTGGCGTAGACCGCCGTGACCTGGCTGGCCGAGAGAAGCGGCTCCTCCGGCGGCGGCGCGGCCGCTGGCTTGACGAAGGCGCGGACGGCGACGAGCTGTTTCGTGTAGCCCTCGGAGGGCGCGGATATGATCCGCCCGGTCTCGCCCCGCTCCACCTCGCGGCCGTGCCGGAGCACCATGATCTCGTGCGAGACCTGCGCCACCACGGCGAGGTCGTGCGTGATGTAGAGCGCGGCGGAGCCCTCGTCCTCGATCGCCTCCTTGATCGCGGCGAGCACATCCACCTGCGTGGTGACGTCGAGCGCGGTGGTCGGCTCGTCGAAGACGACGAGGTCCGGCTTCGGCGCCAGCGCCATCGCCGTCATCACCCGCTGGAGCTGCCCGCCGGAGACCTGGTGCGGGTAGCGGAAGCCGATGGTCTCCGGGTTCGGCAGGCCGAGCTTTTCGAAGAGCTCCATCGCCCGCGTTTCGGCCGCCCGGCGGGAGGCGGCGCCGCGTATCAGGATCGGCTCGATCACCTGGTCGATCAGCCGGTGCGCCGGGTTGAAGGCGGCGGAGGCGGATTGCGCGACATAGGAGACGCGGTCGCCGCGGATCCGGTCCAGCTCCGCCTCGGAGAGCGTCAGAAGGTCCCGCCCCTTGAAGAGCACCTGCCCGCCCGAAAAACGGCAGCCGGGCCGCGCCCAGCCCATCGCCGCGACGCCGATGGTGGACTTGCCGGCCCCCGATTCGCCGATCAGCCCGAGCACACGGCC
>CALFYQ010000459.1 GCA_937952085.1 uncultured Paracoccaceae bacterium
CGGAACGCCGCGCCGCCGAGTTCCACTACATCCTGCGCGATGGTCGGCGCGGCGATCGGCATGGAGCGGAAGGAGGAGAGCACTTCCGCCCGCAGCGCGTCGGCGCTGACCGTCTGGTCGATCAGGATCATCCGCTGCGCCCGGTCGGCGGCGTCATTGAGCGCGTTGCGAAGATAGAGCGCCCGCCCGAATTCGAGCGCGCCGAAGAGGATCAGCACGAAAACCGGCGCCAGCAGCGCGAATTCCAGCGCCGCCGCGCCCCGCGCGTCGCGAAGGAACCCGGTGCGGCGCGCCCGGCTCATCTCACCTGCACCATCGCCGTGCGGCGGAGGCTCATGTTCGGGAGGATGACGTTCTGCTGCTGCCGCGTCCCGACCAGCGAATAGAAGATCGAGGTCGGCGCGGAGCCGTTGCAGGTGGTCGAGCAGTCGACCGCCGTCGCCGGCGCTTCGCGACAGGCGCAGAAGCGGTCGACCGACCAGGCGATCGCCGGCGTCGAGGCGCCGGCGGCGGAGGCGAGCGCGGCGGAAACCACCGTCTCGCCCGGGTCGTCGATGGCGGCCTCGGCCCCGTTTCTCATCGCCTGGTCGACGCCGAAAGCGTTGCTCATGGCGAAGCCAAGATCCGCGACCGCGAGCGTCGCCAGCGCGAAGATCGGGGCGATCAGCCCGAATTCGAGCGCCGCCGTGCCGCGCGTATCGCGGAGAAAGCCGATCATCTCCGCCTCCGCAGCGCGTCGAACAGCCCCTTGCGCTTGGCCTGCGGCTGGGCCGGCAGATCGCCCAGAATGACGGAAAGCGCGTCGATTGCGGCGGTCGCGCCGCCGCGCGGCTCCGCCTCGTGGAGCGTCCGGCCCTCGAATTCCGCCACTTCGGCGGCGGCGGTCTCGGGGATCTCGGCGGCGATCTGCGCGCCGAGGACGCGCTCGAACTCGGCCCGCGGCATGGTCTGTCCGCGCGCCTTCACCCGGTTGAGAATGACCCGAGGCGGCCGGTCGTGCATCCGGTCCCGCCTGAGGATGTCGATCAGCGTGCGCGTGTTGCGAAGGCTCGGTAGATCGAGCGTCGCCACCACCGCAACTTCGTCGGCCACCTCGAAGACCTCGCTCGACCAGGGCGCGAGGCCGGTCGGGAGGTCGACGACGACATGCCGGCCGAGCCGCCGGGCGAGTTCGACCACATGCTGCATCCGGCCCGGGTCCGGCGCGGCGATGAGGTCCGGCCGCACCGGCGCGGCGAGGAGGCCAAAGTTCTTCTTCGGCCAGTGGATCAGCTTTTCGAGGACGCCGACGGTCAGGTTGCCCCGCTCCCGCGCCGCGTCGGCGAAGGTGTGGGGCGCTTCCGCGTCGAAGAGCATCGCCGCGGAGCCGAAGCCGATATCGGCGTCGATCAGGATCGAGGCGCCGCCGGAGAGCCGGTTGAGCGCGGCGGCGGCGTTCTGAGCAACGGTAGAGGCGCCGACCCCGCCCCGCGCGCCGACGAAGGCGATCACCGAGCCGAGCCGCTCGGCCTCCTCCGTCTCCTCCAGCACCGAGACTAGCGCCTCGAGCAAGGTCGGGATCGTCAGCGGGCGGACGAGATATTCGGCGACGCCCCGCATCAGGAGATTGCGGTAGAGCGCCACGTCGTTGCTCTCGCCCAGCACGACGAGCCGCGTGCGATATGAGCAATGCTCGGCCAGCGACTCGACCAGCGAGGGCAGCTCGTCGGCGTCGCCGAGATGCTCGACGATCAGGATGTCCGCCCCCGGCGCGGCGCGGGTGCGCTCGATCGCGGTGTCGAACCCGCCCTCGGTGATACGGAAGCTGGCGCGCGCGGCACGGCGGTCCGAGGCGAGCTCCTTCACCGCGGCGGCGTCCGCATCGTCCGCCAGGAAAGCGTCGACGCGGATGCGGGGCAGCATGAAGCGGGCGCTGGCGCCGGCCGTCGCCGCCCAGTCGGCGCCGGCCGGCGGCGCGACCGGCGTCGCCTCTTCGAGGCCGATCCGGCGCGTGATCGACATGTCAGTCATTCGGCGCGCTCCCCCATTCGGCGACGACGGTCCGGGCGGCGCCGGAGCCGATGATCGTCACCTGGCGTTTCCGCGGCGCTGCGGGCTCGAGCGTGGCCACCGGCGGAGGCGGCGGGGGCGGCGAGGCGGCCTCCTCTCCCTTCGGCCGCTCGATCATCTCAAGATCGCCGATGCTGCTGAGACCGAAATCCTCCGCCGCCCGCAGTGCGAGCGAAAGCTGACCGGAAGCGGAGGCCGCGAGCAGGATCTCCGCCTGTTCGGGGGAGACTTCGAGCGTCGCCGTCTTGCCGGCGATGGTCGTCGGCGCCTCTTCCTCCTGCGGCGCGGCGCCGCCCGCCGGCGGCTTCACCCGGGTCGCGGCGTCATAGGTCGTCTCGCCGATGGCGAGGACGCGAAGGTTGGTGAGAATGGTCCGGCTCGCGCCGGTGGCGGCGCCGTCGCCATCGAGGTCTCGGATCACGGTGAGGAGCACGTCCACCCGGTCGTTCGGCATGATGAAGCCCCCGGCGGTCTTCGTCGCGTTCACCTGAACGCCGATCGCCCGCATCGAAGGCGCGAGGGTAAGCGCGAGATAGCCGCCATCGCCCTCGGCGAAGGCCTGCGCCCGCACCGGATCGCCGGCATAGAGGTTCGAGCGGACATGTCGGCCGAGGAAACGCGCCGGCGCGTCCGGATCGGCGGAACGGAGGATCATGCCCGGCGCGACGCGAGATTCGGGCCAGGCGGTCCAGCCGAGATGATGCTCGGCGAGGCGCGCGCCGCGGAGGAGATCCACCGTCGGCGCCAACACCTCGACCATCACCGGCTCAGCCGCCGCGGAGGCGGGCGGCGGACCCTGCAAGGTGGCCTGATAGCCGACGAGACCGGCGCCGCCGCCGGTCACGAGCGCGAAGACGATCAGCAGGAGCCTCAGCATCGCGACCCTCTCATCCCAGGAAGTCCGGTTTCAGCAGCAGCGCGACCAGTCCCGCCGGGGCGATGGCCATCGCATAGGGCATCTCGCGCCCGAGGCCGGCGCCGGTCGGCCGCACCCCGGCCGCCCAGGGCCGGAGCGCGAGAACGGCGACCGCGAGCACCGCGCCAAATACGGCGGTCAGCACCAGAAAGCGCAGCGTGGCGTCCGGCCCGAGCCAGAGCGCCGCCGCCGCGATCAGCTTGCCGTCGCCGCCGCCGAGAACGCCGAAGGAGAAGAGCAGGATGCCGAGAAGGAGCGCGGCGAGGCCCGCGCCGATATGCGCCGGAAGCTCGGTGAACCCGTCGCCGAGGATCACGACCGCCGGGAAGGCGGCGACCGCCATCGCCAGCGTCAGCCCGTTCGGGATCCTGAGCGAGGCCGCGTCGCGATGCGCGGCGGCGAGGAGGAACCCCGCGAAGGCCAGGAAGAAGAGCAGAGCCTGCATCGCGTCCTCCCGCTATTCGACGAGCACGATCCGCTCGCCCACCGGAATGCGGCGCACGCCTTCGGCGCTGCAGTCCACGGTGAGGTCGGAATTGCCGATGAAGGTGATCCGCCAGGTGACGATCTGCGTGCACCCGTTGGCGCCGGAGAAGTTGCCGCTGTAATTGACCAGCGACGCCGGCGTGTAGATCGCGCCGGAAAGACGCGAGGCGGCCGTGCCGTTGATCGTGTGCTGCGCCGTCGTGTCGTCCCGGTCGCCGAAGAAAAGTAGCCCTGTCAGCGGCCCGCTGGTCGGCGCGGCGAAGTTCAACGTCGCGCCGCCATTGAACGCCATCTCGGCGCCGTTGGTGAGGAAGAACGTCACGCCGGTCCCAGAGACGTTCGCCGAGGCGTTGATCCGGAACGTGCCGCCATCGACGATGTAGAGCCCCGGATCGAAGCGCACTTCGCCGTTCAGGTCCAACCCGCCTGAAAAGCGGCGGAGCGGCATCCCGAGCGGGTGAGTCTCCGTCGGCGTGACGGTCGTCACCTGGTTGTTCTTGCCGATCGTGCCGCTCGTGGCGGTGCCGGTCACCGCTGGCTCCGGCACGTCGGCATAGGGGTCCGGCGTGACCGGCGCCTCGACATGGGGCTCGGCGCAGCTTGTCAGGGTCAGGTTGCCGGTCGTCACCACGCCGCCGACGCTGTGGACGCAACCGGCCGTCATCTCGACGGCGCCGCCCGACATGAGGAAGGCGTCGTCCGCGTTCGAGTTCGTCGCCACGTCGCAGCCGACGAAGGTGACCATTGAGGAGCCGGTCACGGTGATCGAGCCGCCGGTCGTCGGATCGAGCGAGAGAAGGCACGCATCGCCGCCCTGGGTGACCATGGCGACGGCGCGCGCGCCGATGGCCACATCCTGGTTTGTGTAGATCAGCGAAAAATAGCGGGGCTGGCTGCGGTTAATCGCAACCTCGACGGCGCGGGCGGAGCCCGCATAGGCGCCCGCGGTCGGCGGCGCGCCCACCAGCACCGCGTCGGCGCCCGCCCAGGCGCCGCTCCCTGCCGCGGCGGCGGAGGCCGCGCTCGTCATCCGCGCCAGATTGCGGCCGGAGCGAAGCTCGACCGCCGCCGCATAGGCGGCGAGATCGGCCGCCTGCTGAAGCTTCCGCTGGCTGAGGAACCAGTAGCTCGCCTCCGCGCCGAGGGCCATGCCGCCGACCAGCGCCGGCAGGAGGATGCCCGTCATCACGGCGATGCCGCCCCGCCGGTCGGCGAGGAAACGGCCAGGAAGGCCCGCGCGCCGCATCACCGCGTCTCCAGAAGGCGGATCACCGCCGGCGTCATGATCACGGCGAAGAGCACCGGCAGGAAGAAGACGATCATCGGAACGGTGAGCTTCGGCGGCAGGCCGGCGGCCTTCTTCTCGGCGGCCTGCATCCGGAGCGCGCGGCTCTCCCGCGCCAGAACGCGGAGCGCCTGGCCGATCGGCGTGCCGTGCTTTTCCGACTGCACAAGACTGGTGACGACGGCCGCGATCTCTTCGACATCGGTGCGTTCAGCCAGCCGCCGGAATGCCTGCTGCCGCTCGGGCAGATAGTTGAGCTCGGCGTTGGTGAGCGCCATCTCCTCGCTCAGGATCGCGCTTTCGGGCGCGATCTCCTCTGCGACCTTGCGGAGCGCCGCCTCGATCGACATGCCGCTTTCGACGCAGATCAGGAGGAGGTCCATCGCCGTCGGCCAGTTGCGGCGGATCTCGGTCTTTCGCTTTTCGAGCCGGTTGCGGAGATAGATGATCGGCGCCTGCCAGCCGAGCGCGGCGGCGAGCGCCACGGTGAGCAGCATCGCGTTGCTCGGAAGGTTCAACCGGAGCACCAGTGGAAGGTAGATCGCCACCAGCGCGCCGAGCGCGACGGCGATCAGAACGCGGAGCGCGGTGACCTGCGTCGCCGAGCCGGGACTCCGGAGCCCGGCCTGATAGATCAGCCGCCGGGTCTTCGGGTTGTTCATCAGCTCGCCGAGCTTCAGCCGCTCGACGATCAGTTCGTAGAGGCGGCGCGGCCGCGCGTGGCGGAGGCTGACGATGTCGTCGGCGCGGCGCCGGCGGCGGGCCTCGGCCGCCCGGTCGCGGAGCCGCCGCTCGGCGCCGGCGATCTGGTTGAGCCGCAGCCGCTTCTGCCGCCGCTCGATCATCGGGTGGACCAGCGCCGCGGCGACGACGCCGGTGGAGAGTCCGACGAGATAGGGCGCGAGCGCCGCGGGTTCCTCGGTCAGATGGGTCATGATCTGCCAGATCCCCATCGCCGCCTCAGTAGTCGAACGCGATCATCTTGCGCATCACAAGGACGCCGATGACCATCCAGACAGCGGAGAGCGCGAGGACGACGTGCCCCGTCGTCTCCTGGAACAGGATCGCGATGTAGTCGGGGCTCGTCAGGTAGACGAGGAAGGAGACGACCGGCGGCAGCGAGGCGATGATCATGCCCGAGGCGGTCGCCTCGGCGCTCATCGCCTTGATCTTGGCGCGAAGCTGGGTGCGGGCCCGGAGCACGCCGGCGAGATTGTCGAGCGGCTCCGCGAGGCGCCCGCCGGTCTTCGCCTGAAGCGCGACGACGATGGCGAAGAAGCTGGCCTCGGGCAGCGGCACGCGCCGGGCGAACCGCTCGATCGCCTCGGCGACCGGCACGCCGTGGCGCTGCTCCTCCACCAGCGTGACGAATTCGGAGCGAAGCGGCTCGGTCGCCTCCCGCGCCACGACCGCGAGGCAGTCGCTAAGCGGCATTCCGGATTTCACGCCGCGCACCACCACGTCCACGACCGTCGGAAATTCCGTCTCCATCGAGCGGCGCCGACGGGTGGCGAGCATGCGGAGCGTCATGAGCCCGAGTCCCGGCCCCATGCCGAGCCCGAAGAGAAGCGCATGAGTCGGCGCGAGGCCGAGCCGAAGGCCGATCGCCGCCGGAATGGCGGAAAGCACCGCCGCGCCGAGCGCGACGCGCCGGCCCTGCCCGGCGAGGCCGGCTTCGGCCAGCCGGCGGCGGAAGCCGAAGGGCGAGGCGTCCTTCCGGCTCCGGCGGATCGCGGCGGTGACGCGCCGCGCCTCCTCCTCGGCCTTGACCGGGCGGGCGGAGACGCCGCCCTTCCGCGTCAGCATGGCGAGGCGCTTGGCGCGCCGGGCCCGCCGCTCGACGCTCGCCGCGAAGGCGACCCAGACGCCGCAGCCGACCGCCGCGACCGAGAGCAGGCCGACGATCCACGGCGCGAGCGCGACGAAGTCCGCGGAGGAAAGATCGAAGGCGCTCACGTCTCCGCCCCCATGAAATCGTTGTCGTAGCCGCCCTTCCGTTCCGGCTGGTCAACCGCGGCGCGCTCGATCGCCTCGGCCAGCCGGTCATGCTCGCCGTAATAGCGCGCACGCTCCCAGAAGGCCGGGCGGCCGACGCCGGTCGAGCGGTGGCGGCCGCGGATGTTGCCCTCCCGGTCCTCGCCGGTGATCTCGTAGGTGAAAAGGTCCTGCGTGGTGATGACGTCGCCTTCCATGCCGACCACCTCGGTGATCTGCGTGATCACCCGCCGGCCGTCGCGAAGACGCGCAGCCTGGACGATGACGTCGATGGAGGAGACCATCATCTCCCGCACCGTTTTGGTGGCGAGCTGGAATCCGCCCATCGCGATCATCGATTCGAGCCGGGAGAGCGCCTCGCGCGGGGAGTTGGCGTGGAGCGTCCCCATCGAACCGTCATGGCCGGTGTTCATCGCCTGGAGAAGGTCGAACGCCTCGGGGCCGCGAACCTCGCCGACGATGATCCGCTCGGGCCGCATCCGCAGGCAGTTCTTCACGAGGTCCCGCATCGTCACGAGGCCCTCGCCCTCGAGATTGGCCGGGCGCGTCTCCAGCCGCACCACATGCGGCTGCTGGAGCTGAAGCTCCGCCGAGTCCTCGCAGGTGACGATCCGCTCGTCGTGGTCGATATAGGCGGTGAGGCAGTTCAAGAGGGTCGTCTTGCCGGAGCCGGTGCCGCCGGAGACGAGGACGTTGCAGCGGACGCGGCCGATCACCTTGAGGATCTCGGCGCCTTCCGCCGTGATCGAGCCGAAGCCGACGAGTTGGTCGAGCGTCAGCTTGTCCCGGCGGAACTTCCGGATCGTCAGCGCCGGCCCGTCGATCGAGAGCGGCGGCGCGATGACGTTGACGCGGCTGCCGTCGGGCAGGCGCGCGTCGCAGATCGGCGAGCCTTCGTCCACCCGCCGCCCGACCGCGTTCACGATCCGCTGGCAGATGTTCAGAAGCTGCTCGTCGCTGTCGAAGACGATGTCGGTTTTCTGGACCTTCCCGGCGACCTCGATGAAGACGGTGCCGGCGCCGTTGACCATGATGTCGGCGATGTCGTCGCGGTCGAGCAGCGGCTGCAGCGGCCCGTAGCCGAGCACCTGGTCGATGATTTCCTTGATGACCCGCGCGCTTTCGACGGTGGAGAGCGCGATGGCGCCTTCGTCGATGATCTCACGGAGGATCTGCGCGATCTCGGCCCGCGCCTGCGTCTCGCCCATCAGCGAGAGCGCGGCGAGGTCGATCGATTCCATCAGCCGCTCGAAGAGGCGCCCGCGCGCTGCCTTCGTATCCGGGGAAAGGCGCGTCTCCACCGGCGCCGCCGGCTCGAATACGAGCGGCTCGGCCTCCTCGTCCTCGTCCTCGAACGGGGAGAGGTCCTCCAGCGGCTCCACGCCGCGGCGCCCGAAAGCGATGCGCCTCCGTCTCATCTGAGATCCCCGGGGTCTGACCGGAGCCCGCGAACGCCTCGCGGGCTCCTGAGCTGGCTCAGCTTACGGCGTCGTCGGCGTCGTCGGCGCCGGGGTCGCCGGCGTGAGCGAGCTCGAGATCGTGGTGAACTGGCTGTCGAGGCTGGTGCCCGTCAGCGTCGCCCCGGTGATGATCACGACGGCGATCAGCCCGGCGATCAGGCCATACTCGATCGCGGTCGCGCCGCTCTCGTCGCCACGGAAGGATTTGAGGATCTTCATTGCACACCCCTACACACACATACCCGCGACCTCCTAGGGCCACGTCTGAGAGATTGCAGAAACACACACTCGCCAGCAACACTTATGAATTGAGGAGTTTACCCCATATGTAGAGGTATATTGCTCAATCTTGGCGCCGAAGGCGGAAACTTCATTTAACCATCATTGAGAAATGAGGCTGAAGAAGAACGCGCCGGCCGCTTCGGAGGAGAGGCGCATCTATCTGTTCCAGGCGGCGCAAAGCCGAAGGCTCGGCGCAGTGGCGAGGCGACGGCGCGCATTCGCCTCCGCGTCCCCGTTGCGGCGCGTCGGACGCCCTCTCGATGTCGAAAGACGCGCCCGTGGAGCGCGGGGCGCTCGACGAGTTTCCGGCGATCCCGACCATCGGCGTCACGCCAGTCCAACTCCAACGCGGCTGGAACGGCCCCTCTGTCGCTCGCGCTTCGCCCGCCCGAGCGAGTTTCCGCCATTCGCCATCGGCGCCGAGGCCGCCTCGCTGACCTGGTCCTCAACCCGTGGTCGCCTCTTCAGCGGGCGCGTGGTCGCGGCGACCGTCATGAGAGAAGGGGTCGGACCGACGCCTCCCGGCCGGTAGCGAGCCGAAACCGCGCTCTCGAAGGCGGGGATCCGCCGCGCCGGAGGCGGCCGCGCCAGACGGAGCCTGCCGCAATGGCCAAGCTTGTAAGAGATTCTTCAAAGTAGCGGCGGCATAACGCCTCCATCTAGCGGTGGGTCTAACTGATTGCCCTGATGGAGCAGAGCGTCCTCGAGTCCGAGTCGTCGCAATGGCTGAGCGCGCCGTTGCGCGCCCTGCTGCGCCTCGGAGTCCGGGGCGCGGCCGCGCAACTCATCCTGGCGACGCTCCTCATCACGCTTCTGGCGCTGGCGCTGCCGATCATGCTCCTCCACATCTACGATCGGATCCTGCCGAACGCCGCTTTCGGCACGCTCGGCGCGCTCGCCGCGGGGGTTGCGGTGGCGCTCGCGCTTGAAACGGCGATCCGCTGCGTCCGCGGCGCCGTCCTCGCGCGCATCGCCGCCCGGCTCGAATTCGAGTTGCAGCGCGCCGCGGCGAACCGCGTGCTGCAGGCCCCGACCCGGGTCGTCAAGGCGCGCGGCGACGGCTGGTACGCCGAGCGGATGCACGCCATTGTCGGGCTTCGCGAGGCTTGGTCGGGCCCGGCGCTCCAGGCGCTTCTCGATCTGCCCTTCGCCGCGGTCTACCTCGCCCTCATCTGGGCGGTCGGCGGGCCGCTCGCGGCAGCGCCGGCGGCGCTTCTCCTCCTGCTGCTGGCGACCGCGTGGGTGTCCGGCCGGCGGGTCCGGCGGCTCGCGACTTCGGTCGCCGAGCTCGAGGAGCGGCGCCTCAACTTCCTCTTCGACATCCTCCGCGGATTCGAGACGCTGAAGGCGCTCGGCGCTGAGGAGCTGATGGAGCGGCGGAACGAGCGCCTGCAATCGGACGGCGCGCGTCGTCGGCGAGAGCTGACCGAGGCGACCGGCGCGGCGGCGGATCTCGGGCTCATCCTCTCGCAGGCGGCGACGATCGCGGTCGCGAGCTGGGGCGCGCTGATGACGATCGAGGGCCAGCTGACGGTCGGCTCGCTCGGCGCCTGCGTGATGCTCGCGGGGCGCTGCCTGCAGCCTGTCGTCGGGGGCGCGACGCTATGGTCCCGCCTTCAGGCCGTCGCGGACCGGGCGCGGCGCGTCGCCGAACTCGAAGAGCTGACGCCCGAGCGGCGGCCCGACCTGCCCGCGCTCCGCCCGGGCCCGGGGCGGGTCGCGATCGAACGGCTCCGCTTCGGCCGCATGGTCGACGGCAGGCCGCTCTTCGACGGGCTTTCTTTGTCGGTCGCGCCCGGAGAGCTCGTCGGCGTCATGGGGCCGAACGGCTCTGGCCGGTCGGTGTTGCTGCAGCTCGTCGCGGGAGAGCTCCATCCCGATGACGGCCGCGTGCTGATCGACGGACAGGACCTCGCCGCCGTCGACGTCTCGGCGGCGCGGCGCTCGGTCGTGCTGGTGCCGCAGGACCCGGCGGTGCTCCGCGGCACGCTTCTCGAGAACCTGACGCTCTTCGACCCCGACCGGACCGAGGCGGCGCTGGAGGCGGCGGTCGAGGTCGGCCTCGACGAGCTCGCGAGCAGCTTGCCGAATGGCTGGAACACCCAGGTCGCGTCGAGCGGCGCGCTGGTCGCGCGCGGCTCGGTCCAGCGGCTCGCGCTGGCGCGCGCGCTCGCGATGCGACCGACCGTCCTTCTCCTCGACGACGTCACCGCCCAGCTCGACGCGGACGGCGACGCGCGGCTTTGCGCGCTTCTCGACCGGCTCCGCGGCCGGACGACGGTGCTGATGACCAGCCATCGCCGCGGCGTGCTTGCGCACATGGACCGGGTGCTGACCCTTCGGAACGGTCGCCTGGAGCGACCGGCGTGAGCGCGGCGTCCATCGCCAGCGCCCCCGCGCCGGGCGGGGTCGGCCCGGCGGCGCCTGGCGGCGATCTCGCGCGCTGCCTCGATGTCGTTCTCGGCCTGTGCGGCTGGAACGGGGCGCGCCGCGACCTGATCCGGAGCCTGCCGCACGAGGAGAAGCGCCTCGACCTCGCAGGCATCCGGAACGCGCTGGCGATCCTCGGCTATCCGACCCAAGAGGCTCGTCGCCGCGGCGGGCGGGTGGATCGCCGCCGCCTCCCGGCGCTTCTCATGCCGCGACGCGGCGGCGCCTCCGTTCTCTATCTCGGCGAGGGGGGCGCGCTTCTCCGGTATGACGGCGCCGACGGCAAGGTGCGCGTCGTCCGCGATGGGCGGGTCGAAGGCCGTGTTTACGTCCTCGTCGCGCCAGAGGCGCCGCGGCGCGGCGAAAGCTGGATGGCGGGCGTCCTCCGGCGCTTCGTTCCCGAAATACCGCCCCTCATCGCGGCGTCCGCGTTGATCGCGCTCCTCGGGCTCGCGGGGCCGCTGTTCGTCATGAGCGTATTCAATCTGGTCGCCGGGGCGCGCGACGCGGCCGTTCTGCCGGCCCTGGCCCTTGGGGCGGCCCTCGCCCTCGCGGCGGAGACCTGGCTGCGCGGGCTCCGGCGGCGCATTCTCGCCCATGTCGGGGAACGGCTCGACTGGCTCGTGACGACCAGCGTCTTCTCCCAGTTGATGACGCTGCCGACCGCATTGGTCGAGGGCGCCGGCCGCGCCGCGCAGGTGTCGCGCATCCGTGACTTCACCGGTATCAAGGAGTTCATCACCGGCCCGTTCGCGGTCGCCGCGCTCGATCTGCCGGCGACGCTCCTCTCGCTCGCGCTCCTCGTCATCCTCGGCGGCTGGATTGCGCTGGCGCCCGTCGCCGCGGGGATCAGCCTCGGCATCCTCTATCTCGCGACGCGGGGGCCGATCCAGCGCTCGGTCGCCGCCGCGGCCGCGGCGGGCCAGGCGCGCGACGCGCTCGCGCTCGAGGCGATCGAGGCGCAGAGGACGCTGAAGCTCGGCGGCGCCGTCGACCGCTACGCCGCGCGCTGCGCCGAGGCGGCGGCGGAGGCGGCGGTCGCGTCGGCGCGCGCCAGCGTCCTCAGCGGGACGGTCATGCTGGTCGCCCAGGCGCTCATGACGCTCGCCGCGCTCACCGCGGCGACCGCCGGCGTCCTCGGCGTGCTGACCGGGCGCATGGACGCGGGCTCGCTGATCGCCGGCATGATGCTGGTCTGGCGCGTGCTCGGGCCGCTCCAGTCGGGCTTCATGATGCTGTCGCGCTGGCGCCAGACCGGCGCGTCGATCCGGCAGGTCGACGCCATGATGTCGCTCGAGACGGAGCGGCCGCCGCTCGGAACGGTGCGGCTTGCGCCGCCGGCGGGCGGGGCGCTCGAATTCCACAAGGTGATGCTGCGGTTTCCGGCGCGCGCCGAGCCGCTTTACGCCGGCGTCAGCTTCTCGGTCGCGCCCGGCGAACTCGTCGCCGTCACCGGCGCCCATGGGTCCGGCAAGTCGACGCTCCTGAGGCTCGCCTCGGGCCTCATCGCGCCTCAGGCCGGGTCGGTGCGGCTCGACGGGCTCGACGCCCGCGCCTATGACGCGGGCACGCTGCGGCGCGCGATGGCCTGGGTGCCGCAAAGCCCGAACCTGATTTACGGCACGGTTGCGCAGAATCTCCGCCTCGCGCGGCCGGACGCCGACGACGCCGCGCTCCGGGCGGCGCTCGACGCCGCTCTGGCGCTCGACGCGGTCGAGGCGATGCCGGAGGGAATCAACACCCGAATTTCCGACAACGGCGCCGGCGAACTGCCGCGAAGCCTGCTCGTCCGCCTTACGCTGGCGCGCGCGCTCATCGCCGAGGCGCCGTTCCTTCTAATGGACGAAGCGGTGGCGGGGCTCGACGACGACGTCGCCGAAGCGTTTGTCGAGGTCACCACGAAGCTACGCGGCCGCCGGACCATCCTGATGGTCAGCCATCGCCCGAGCCACATCCGGCTGGCGGACCGGGTCCTGTCGATCGAGGACGGCCAGGTCGTGCCGCGCGCGCCGGCGCCGGCCGGTCGCGCGCCCCAACGCATGTCGGTTTTCCGAGAGGCCGCGTCATGAGCAAGCGCCCAAGACCGCCTGCGGCGCCCGAGCGCGCGCCCGGCCCGAGCCGCCACATGCTGGCGCTCGAAGAGATCCGTCTGCGCGGCCCGCAGCGCGCCCTCGTGTTCGGCGCCGCGCTGCTGTTCGGCCTCGGCGCCCTCTGGGCGACGTTCGCGCGGCTCCCCGAGGTCGCCGCCGCGACCGGGCAGGTCGTCACCGAGTCGCCCGCCGCGACGGTCCAGCACCTCGAGGGCGGCATCGTCGCCGAGATCTTTGTCAGGGAGGGGGAGCGCGTCGAAGCCAGCGGCGCGATCCTCCGCATGGACGGCGCCGCGGCGGAGTCGGAACACCGTCAGCATGGCGCCCGCCTCGCCGATCTTCGCCGGCGTGAGGCGCGGCTCGCCGCCTTCGTCGAGCAGGTCGAGACGACGCGGGCGGGCGCGGCCGAAAGCTGGGGCGACGCCGTGGCCGGCATCGCCGCGCTCTCGGCGCGGGAGGGGGCGGGCGCGGCCTCGCTGGCGGCGCGTCTCGCCGGGCTCGCGAGCCGGCTCGCCGTCGTCTCCGGGGAGCTCGCGCAGAGCCGCGCCGAGGCGGCCGCGCTCGATTCGCAGATCGCCGCGACGCGGGTCGAGACGGAGCTCATGCGCGCCGAGCGGGCGACCCGCGAGGATCTGGAGGTCCGCGGACTCGCGACCCGGGTCTCGCTCCTTGAGGCGCGCCGGCTCGAGCTCGCCTCGGAGGGGGAGGCGCTGCGCCTCGTCGGCGCCCGCGCGGTCGCCGCCGGCGCCATCGCCGAACGGGAGGCGCGGCTCGCCGACATCCGCGCCGCCGCCGTCGAGGAGGCGCAGCGCGAGGCCGCCGCCGTCGAGGCTGAACGCGCGGAGCTTGAAGCGGCGATGTCGCGGCTCGACGACCGGCTCCGCCGCGTCGTGGTGCGCGCGCCGGAGGCGGGCGTCGTGCGCGGCCTCGCGGCGCTCCGCCCCGGCGCCGTGATCGAGCCAGGCGCGCTCATCGCCGAGATCATGCCCGAGAACGGGCGCCTCGTCGTCGACGTTCAGGTCTCGCCGCGCGACATCGGTTTCGTGAAGGCCGGGCAGCCTGCAGACATCAAGCTCGAAGCGTTCGATCACGCCCGCTACGGGGTCTTGCCGGGCGTTGTCGAGCGGATCTCCGCCGGCGCCTTCCGCGACGAACAGGGGCGCCTCTACCACCGCGTGCGGGTCGGCTTCGGGCCTCGGCCGACCGAGGGGCGCGCCGCGACGGTGGCGCCGGCCGCCGGCATGGCCGCCCAGGCGGCCATCATCACCGGCCACAAGACCGTGCTGCAATACCTGTTGAAGCCGCTGTTCGCGTATGGGGGGGAGGCGTTGCATGAGCGCTGACGGGAACGGGAGCGCGCCCCCCGAAGGCGGCGCGTCGGCGCTCGAAGAGCTTCTTGACGGCATTCGCCGCCTGAGAGCGCGGGTGCGTCAGGGCGCGGACGGGCTCGCCCCCTCCGCCGGGCCGAGCATCGGCGGCGTGATCGCCGGCGCCTCGACCGCCTCGGTGGCGGAAGACGCCGGCGCGCCCGGGGGCGGGCCGCCCGCCGGCCCAGGCGCGGCGCCGCGCGACGCAGGCCGCCCCGGCCCCGATGCGCCGGAAGCGCGAAACGAGGCTGTGGAGCCGCCGCCGCCCGCCGTCCCGGAGGGCGCGGAACGACTGGCTCGCGCGCCGGAGGCGCCGTCGACGGCGACCGAGGCGATGGCGGCCGCGGAGGCGCCCGCCGGACCGCCGCCCTACGCGGCCTTTGCCCCCCCGGCCGCCCCGGCGCCCGACACGACAGGGGTCGCGGCGGCGGAGCCGGAGGGCGCGACCCCCGAGGTCGCCCCCCCCGCGCCCGAGGCGCCGGAGGGCGAACCGCCCGCCGTCGATAACCTGCCGGCCTCGATCGAAGCCGGGCCCCGCGCCGGCGCAGAGGACGAGCCGCTGCCGCTCGACCTCGGTCTCGACACGCTCCCCGACGACGCGCTGATCTTCATCTCGGGCCTGCCCGAGGGCGCGAACCTCACGGCCGGGACGCGCGGCGAAGACGGCGTCTGGCGGTTGACCCTCGACGAAGCGCGCGATGCGGCGCTGATCCCGCCAGCGGACTGGAGCGGCGCCCTCTCCCTCGACGTGACCGCGCGATGGACTGGCGCCTTCGGCGTTCCGATGGAGCGGACGTCGATCCTCGACATCCATGTCGAGGCGGTGGCCGACGCGCCGCTCGTCGCCGGCGCCGACCTGACGGGCCTCGAAGACCAGGCGATCGCGCTCGACCTCTCCGCGGCGCTTTCCGATCTCGACGGCTCGGAGACGCTTGAAGTCGCGATCGCGGGAGTTCCGGACGGCGCGACGTTGAGTGCGGGAACGCGCGGCGCGGACGGTCTCTGGCGCGTCGCGCCGGGCGATCTCGCCGGCTTGACGCTGACGCCGCCCGCAGACTTCTCCGGCCGGATCGATCTGGCGCTCCGC
Source organism: uncultured Paracoccaceae bacterium (assembly GCA_937952085.1). Taxonomy (GTDB): domain Bacteria; phylum Pseudomonadota; class Alphaproteobacteria; order Rhodobacterales; family Rhodobacteraceae; genus Pikeienuella. The sequence goes on from CALFYQ010000459.1 coordinate 15,448, forward strand.
GCGACTTCGACGGAGCGCGCGAACGGCGACGCCGCCGTTTCGGAGGCGCGCTTCACGGTCGACGTCGCAGGGGTCGCCGACGCGCCCGAGATCGCGGCGGCGGACGCGGCGGGCCTCGAGGACCGGGAGATCGCCCTCGCCCTTTCGGCCGCGCTGACCGATCTGGACGGATCGGAAACGCTCGACGTCATCATCGACGGCGTTCCGATGGGCGCGCGCCTCAGCGCCGGCGCCCTCGGCGCGGACGGTCTCTGGCGCGTCGCGCCCGGCGATCTGACCGGGCTCACCATGACGCCGCCGGCGAACTTCTCCGGCCGGATCGATCTCACCCTTCGCGCCACCTCGAGCGAGGGCGGGAACGCGGCTGCCGCCGTCTCGGAAACCGCCTTTTCGGTCGTCGTCGCCCCGGATGCGGACGCGCCGGCGCTCTCCGCCGAGCGCGTTGCCGGACTCGAAGATCAGGTCATCGCGCTCGACCTGTCCGCCGCGCTCACCGATCTCGACGGCTCCGAGACGGTCGAAGTCGTGATCGCCGGCGTGCCGACGGGCGCGTCCCTGAGCGCCGGAACGCCGGGGCTGGCCGGTCTCTGGCGCGTCGCGCCCGGCGATCTCGCCGGGTTGGCCCTGGCGCCGCCCGCGGACTTCTCCGGGCGGATCGATCTCACCCTCCGGGCGACTTCGACGGAAGGCGCGAACGGCGCCGCCGCCGTATCGGAGACGACCTTCTCCATCGACGTCGCGCCCGCGGCCGACGCGCCCTTCGTCGCGGCGGCGAACGCGGCCGGGCGGGAGGACCAGCCGGTCGCGCTCGCCCTCACCGCCGCGCTGACGGATCTAGACGGCTCCGAGACGCTCGAAGTCTTCATCCTCGGCGTGCCGGCGGGCGGCGCGCTCAACCACGGCGGCGAGGTCTCGCCCGGGGTCTGGAGCGTCGCGCCAGGCGATGTCGCGAGCCTCACCTTCACGCCGCCCGCCAATTTCTCCGGCCGGATCGACCTCACGCTCCGCGCCGTCTCGACCGAGGCCGCGAACGGAGACAGCGCCGCCTCCGAGGTTCCGTTCTCCGTCGAAGTCGCGGCGGTCGCGGATGCGCCGGTCGTTGCGGCGGCGGATGTCTCGGGCCTCGAGGATCAGGCCATCGCGCTCGACCTCTCGGCGGCGCTTGCCGATCTCGACGGGTCGGAGACGCTCTCCGTCCTCATCGCCGGCGTGCCGGACGGCGCGAGCCTCAGCGCCGGCAGCCGCGATGCGGACGGGTTCTGGCGGCTCGCGCCGGGTGATCTCGTCGGCCTGACGCTGACGCCGCCGGCCGATTTCTCCGGCCGGATCGAACTGACCCTGCGGGCGACCTCGACCGAGGGCGCGAATGGAGACGCGGCGGTCTCCGAGGCGCCCTTCGCCATCGACGTCGCCGGCGTCGCGGACGCGCCGGCGGTTGCGGCGGCCGATGTCTCGGGGTTGGAGGACGAGGCCATCGCGCTCGACCTCTCGGCCGCGCTCACCGATCTCGACGGCTCGGAAACGCTCGATGTGGCGATCCTCGGCGTTCCGCTGGGGGCCACCCTCAGCGCCGGGTCCCTCGGCGCGGACGGCCTCTGGCATGTCGCCGCGAGCGAACTTACCGGCCTTACGCTGACGCCCCCGACCGACTTCTCCGGCCGGATCGACCTCATCCTTCGCGCCACCGCGACCGAGAGCGACAACGGCGACGCCGCCGTCACCGACATGGCCTTCTCCGTCGACGTGGCGGCCGTCGCGGACGCGCCCGCCGTCGCCGCCTCGGACGCGGCGGGCTTCGAGGATCAGGTGATCGCGCTCGACCTTTCGGCGGCGCTGACCGATCTCGACGGATCGGAGACCCTCGACGTCGCGATCGTCGGCGTGCCGGCGGGGGCGACCCTGAGCGCCGGGACGCTCGGCTCGGACGGTCTCTGGCATGTCGCGCCGGGGGATCTTTCCGGGCTGACGCTGTCGCCGCCGCCGAATTTCTCCGGCCGGATCGAGCTCACCCTCCGCGCGACCTCGACGGAAGGCGCGAACGGGGACGCGGCCGTCTCGGAAACGGCCTTCTCCGTCGACGTGGCTGCTGTCGCCGATGCGCCCATCGTCGCGGCGGGGAACGTCTCCGGCCTAGAGGATCGGGCCATCGCACTCGATCTTTCGGCCGCACTGACCGATCTCGACGGCTCGGAGACCCTCGGCATCGTCATCGCCGGCGTGCCGAACGGGGCGACGTTGAACGCCGGAACCCGCGGATCGGACGGGCTCTGGCGCGTCGCGCCGGGGGATCTCTCCGGGCTGACGCTGACGCCGCCCGCGAACTTCTCGGGCCGGATCGGCCTCACCCTCCGCGCGACCGCAACGGAGGGCGCGAACGGCGATGCGGCCGTCTCGGAGGCGGCTTTCGCCGTCACCGTCGCGCCAGTCGCCGACGCCGGCTCGATCAGTGGCTGGACTTCCGGCGACGAGGACACGGCGATCCGGATACGGCCGACCTTCTCGACGCCGGATAGGGACGGTTCCGAAACTTGGGGCGCGTTCACCACGGTCTCGGGCGTGCCGGCGGGCGGCCGACTCAATCGCGGCGTCGAGACTTCGCCGGGCGTCTGGCAGGTGGCGACCGCCGATCTCACCGCGGGCCTCGTGCGCGTCACGCCGCCGACGAACAGCGATGGCGACTTCTCGCTCACCTTCGCGACGCAGCTCACCGATCACGGCGTCGATGGCGCGACCTCCGTCCGCGACGTGACAGGCTCGATGTTCGTGGCGGTCAACGCCGTCGCCGACGCCCCCGTCGTCACCGCGGCCGACGCCTTGGGCCTAGAAGACCAGACCATCGCGCTCGACCTTTCGGCGGCGCTGACAGATCTCGACGGGTCAGAAACGCTGGAGGTCGCCATCGCGGGCGTGCCGGCCGGGGGCAGCCTCAGCGCCGGCTCGCGCGGCTCCGACGGGCTCTGGCGGCTCACGCCCGCCGAGCTTTCGGGCCTCGTCTTCACGCCCCCGCCCGACGGCTCGGGCGACTATTCGATGCGCCTCTTCGCGCGGAGCCAGGAACGATTCGGCGGCTCCAGCATCCAAGCCGCGGATTTCACGGTTCACGTCACCGGCGTCGCCGACGCGCCGATGCTTCGCGTGGTGCGGACCGTCGGCAACGAGGACACGTCGATCCCGCTCAAGGTCGTCACGGAGGTCGTCGACACGGACGGCTCCGAGTCGATCCTCGGGCTCCGGATCACCGATGTGCCGGCGGGCGGCAAGCTTGCGGCCAGCGGCGTGGAACTCTCGCCGGACGCTGACGGGAACTACTTCGTGCCGGCCTCGGGGGTCTCGACGCTGCGCTTCACGCCGCCACAGAACTTCAACGGCGACGTCACGCTCATTGTCCGATCCATCTCGGTCGAGACGGATGGCGACACCGCCGAGAGCGCGCCGCAGGCGCTCTCCGTCCACGTGACCCCGGTCGCAGACGCCGCGATCTGGGACAGCGCCAGCGCGAGCGGGTTCGAAGACGCCGCGATCCCGCTCGACCTCGCCGCGCGCCTCGAAGGGCCGGGTGCGACCGAAAGCCTGAGCTACGTCATTTCCGGCGTGCCGGACGGCGCTCGCCTCACCGCCGGCGTCTTCGCCGGGCCGGGGCGCTGGACGCTGACCGCCGACGAGGCGGCGTCGGTCGCGCTGATTCCGCCGCGCGACTTCGCTGGGCGCATCGAGCTCACCGCCACCGCGATCACGCAGGAGCCGGGCAACGGCTCGACCGCGGAATCCACGGTCGCCTTCCCCGTCGACGTTGAAGCCGTGGTCGACGCGCGGGACTTCGCGCGCACCATTAGTGGCGACGAGGATACGACGATCCCGCTCGATCTCTCGATTCAGCTCGGGAGCGACCAGAACGAGACGGCGGTCGGCCCGGTCACGATCGCCGGCCTTCCCGTGGGCGCCGAGCTTCGCCTCGCGGACGGAACGCTGCTCACGCCGACCGGCGGCGCCTACACCATCGCCCGCGAGAACCTCACGGGCCTCACCTACACGCCGCCGCCCGACAGCGACGCGCCGGCGACATTCACCGTGACGCAGACGGTCGAGGATGATGGCGGCGTTCGCGCCGAGGTCGTGGGCGCGATCACCGTCGATCCGCGCGGCGTCGCGGACGCGCCGGAACTCGCCATCGTGGACGCGACGGGAACCTCGCATTCCTCGTCCGATCCAGGCGTCGGATGGGTCCCGATCGATGTGGGCGCGGCCCTCGTCGACACCGACGGTTCGGAAACGCTCCTCGTCTGGCTCCGCGGGCTTCCGGCGGGCTCGATCCTCTCCGCCGGGCGGACCAACGGTTCCGGCTCCTGGGTCCTGACGGCGGACGATCTCGACGGGCTCTCCATCCGCCCGCCTTCGGGCTTCGTCGGCTCGATCGAGATTTCCGTCTCCGCCGATGCGCGCGAGGCCGAGGGCGACGTCGCGACGACGACGGGCGTGCTGAATGTCCAGATCGACGCGCCGGTGGATGGCGGCGGCGGTGGCGGCGGGACCGGCGGCGATGGCGGCGGCGGCGATCCCGGAACCGGCGGAAGCGGGGGCGGGGGCGACCCGGGCGTCGCCGATTTCGACCCGCCCGTCGTGGTCGTCGAGCCCGCGACCGGGTCCGAGGATGCGTCCATCCCGCTCTCGATCACGGCGAGCGCCGATCCCGGTCTGACGATCGCGATCCGGGTCGAGGGCGTGCCTGCGGGCGCGCGCCTTTCGGCGGGCGTCTACGACCCTGAAACCGGCGACTGGCTCCTCAACGAGAGCGAACTCGCCGGCCTCACCCTGACGCCGCCGGCCGATTTCGACGGGCGGATCGATCTCCACGTCGTCGCGACGGCGCTTGACGATGTCGGTCGTTCGTCCTCGGCGGAGGCCGATGTGCCGGCCGATATCGAGGCGGTGGCGGACGCGGCCTCGATCTCCGTCGCCCCCGTCGCCGTCATCGAAGACCAGGCCGTGCCGATCAACCTCGCGGTTGCGGCCGGCGACATCGACGGCTCGGAATCCGTCGTCTCCATCGTCATCTCCGGCCTGCCGGCGGGCGCGCGCCTCGCGGACGCGGCCGGCGTCCACGACAACGGCGACGGAACCTGGACGGTCGATCCCGCCGCGGCGGGCGACGTCGCCCTCATCCCGCCGCCGAACGCGCACGGCGTCTTCGGCTTCGACATCGACGTCGTGACGCGCGAGACAGCGAACGGCGACGAGCGCACCACGCGCCAGCATGTCGACGTCGAGGTCGATGCGCGCGCCGATGCGCCCGTGGTCCATGCCGGCGATGTCAGCGGGCTCGAGGATCGGGCGACCGCGCTCGACCTTTCGGGCGCGCTCACGGACCTCGACGGCTCGGAGGCGATCAGCTTCACGATTTCGGGCCTTCCCGAGGGCGCGCGGCTCTCGGCTGGCGTCAATGCGGGCGATGGCGTCTGGACGCTGCGGCCGGCCGATCTCGCCGGGCTCACCGTCACGCCGCCGGGCGACTGGTCGGGAGACATGACGCTCACCTTCACCGCCTTCTCGCGCGAGGGCTCCAACGGCGACGTCGCGAGCGCGTCGACGAACTTCACACTCTCGGTGGCCGGCGTCGCCGATGCGCCGCTGATCGACGCCGAAACCTTCGTGGCGGGCTCGGAAGACGATTCCGCCCCGCTCAATCTCATCGCGCGGCTGACCGACCGGGACGGTTCGGAGACGCTCGAAGTCGCCCTGATCGGCCTGCCCGACGGCTTTTCGCTCAGCGCCGGCGGTCGCGATGCGGATGGCGCCTGGGTCGTCTCCGGCGACGATCTCGCCGGTCTCCGGCTGATCCCGCCGGAGAACTTCTCCGGCGGGCTCGACCTCACGCTCCGCGCCACCTCGCGCGAGGTGGACGGCGATTCCGCGACCACCGAAAGCGGCTTCGCCGTCACCATCGACGTCGCGCCCGCGGCCGACGCGCCCTTCGTCGCGGCGGCGAACGCGGCCGGGCGGGAGGACCAGCCGGTCGCGCTCGCCCTCACCGCCGCGCTGACGGATCTAGACGGCTCCGAGACGCTCGAAGTCTTCATCCTCGGCGTGCCGGCGGGCGGCGCGCTCAACCACGGCGGCGAGGTCTCGCCCGGGGTCTGGAGCGTCGCGCCAGGCGATGTCGCGAGCCTCACCTTCACGCCGCCCGCCAATTTCTCCGGCCGGATCGACCTCACGCTCCGCGCCGTCTCGACCGAGGCCGCGAACGGAGACAGCGCCGCCTCCGAGGTTCCGTTCTCCGTCGAAGTCGCGGCGGTCGCGGATGCGCCGGTCGTTGCGGCGGCGGATGTCTCGGGCCTCGAGGATCAGGCCATCGCGCTCGACCTCTCGGCGGCGCTTGCCGATCTCGACGGGTCGGAGACGCTCTCCGTCCTCATCGCCGGCGTGCCGGACGGCGCGAGCCTCAGCGCCGGCAGCCGCGATGCGGACGGGTTCTGGCGGCTCGCGCCGGGTGATCTCGTCGGCCTGACGCTGACGCCGCCGGCCGATTTCTCCGGCCGGATCGAACTGACCCTGCGGGCGACCTCGACCGAGGGCGCGAATGGAGACGCGGCGGTCTCCGAGGCGCCCTTCGCCATCGACGTCGCCGGCGTCGCGGACGCGCCGATTCTCGGCGGCGACGCCGTGCTGGACGCGACGACCGGCGAGCCGAAGGCGCTGGGTCTCTCGGCCGTCCTCGCCGATCTCGATGGTTCGGAAACGTTGACGCTCGCCCTTCACGGCGTCCCCGACGGCGCGACGCTTTCGGCGGGAACGCTAGGCGGAGACGGCGTCTGGCGCCTCGAACCGGCGGATCTCGACGGCCTTACCCTGACCGCGCCGGCCGGCTCATCGGGCTCATTCGACCTGCGGCTCGAAGCGACCGCGACGGAGGCGGACGGCGACGTGGCGACGCGGAGCCTCGATGTCCGGCTCGATATCGTCGACGCCAACGAGGCCCCGGAACTCACGCTCTTCGCGGGTGAAACGGCCGCGGCGGGCGCGGCCTCGATCGACGCGGTCCGCTCCGCCGACATTGCCGATGACGGCGGCGTCCTCGCCTCCGCGCGGGCGAGCCTCGGCGGCGGCTTCGCGGGCGAGACGCTCGAGATCGACGGAGTCGAGATCGGCGCGACGCCCGTCGCCATCGGCGACACCGGCGTCTCCGCGGTGCGCGACGGCGCGAGCGGCCTCCTCCTGACCGGAGAGGCCTCGTCCGACGTCTACGCCGATATCCTGAGCCGCATCAGCATCGCGACGGACGACCCCAGCGGCCTCCAGGCCGGCTCCCGCCAGGTCTCGATCGAGGCTTTCGACACCGGCGGCCTCTCCTCCGGGCTCGAAGTCGCCTCGTTCGAGGTGAGCTCGAAGATCAACATCGGCAACGGCGCCGACCGGATCATGATGGGCACCGGCGAGGCCGACGTCTTCATCGGCTCGTCGGGCTCCGAGACGATGAACGGCGGCAACGGCGCCGACACGTTCATTGTCGGGCCCGGCGGCGGCGCGGACGTGATCGACGGCGGCGCCGACAGCGGCGGTCAGGGCAACTGGCTCGACGCGATCAAGCTCGAAGGCGTCGAAGGTCCGCCGGGCGGCGACTGGACGCTCCAGATCGACGGCGCGTTCACCGCGCGCGAGGGCGCCAACTCGATCGATTTCGACGCGCCGGTCTCGGGTGAGATCACGTTCGTCGATGGCGGCACGATCGAGTTTACGAGGATCGACCGCATCACCTGGTGAAGTTGACGCGCGCCGCCGGGCGCCGTCGGGCGAAACGCCGGCATTTCCGGCCGGCCGGCGCCGACCGCATTTCGGGCTGCGATCGGGCGTCGCCAAACCTGGAACGCGGCGTCGGAGGTTTCCTGGCGTCCGTCGCGCCGGCAGAGGCGACGCCCCGGATCGAGGGAGCTCCGGATCGGGACGTGAACGGCCAGTAGGGCCCGAAGGCGTCTCATCCGGCGGACGCGGCGCATCGCTCGCTCTCTCGGATGCGTTGGCGGGGTGCGGCCCTGCGGTCGGATCAGCGTTCGGCCGCCTTCAGGTCCGCCATCCATGTTCGCCGAATGCGGCCTGGCGCATCACCGGTTTCTCGCGCGGCGCCGCCGCCGCGCGCCGTTCATCCTCACGCAGATCTCGCGGGGACGACAACGCCGTTTCTGAAGGGCTCGCCTCGGCTCGACCCGCCTCCGCCGGGCCGCGGCGGCTGGCATCGGCCCCAAGCGTGTCCGGCGGCGCTGGTGGGCTCATGGCGGATCTCGGTCCTGCGCCATGGAGCCGGGCCTCGACGTTCCGCATCGCGCGAGATGGGCGCAAAGGCGCCATCACGGCCAGTGGGATCGGGGACGAGCCCGGCGTCTTGCGGCGGCCGCCGGATCGGCTGAGATCCGCCAGCCGTGGGTTGCGAGATGCGTAGCGCGAACCTGTCGCCCGCTGCAGCCGAAAGAGAGGGGTGAGAGGCGCTGCGAAATCTGTCATGACGTTCACGCCGCGGCGGGCCGTCGGCGTTCCTCGGGGCGTGACGGTCGGACCGAGAAGCCAGGGTGAGGTCGGCGGTGTTCCCCAAAGACGCACGAAGTCGTCATCCACGCTTCCTTGAAATGCTGGCGAGAGAAGACCTGGACCGCCTTCTTTCCAATGCGTCCACGCGCACCTTGGCGGGCGGCAGCATGGCGTTCCAGCAAGGCGACGAAAGCAGAAACCTGTTTGTCGTTCGGAGCGGAATCGTAAAGATCTATCACTCCTATCCTGGCGGAGAGACGCAAACGGTCTCGTATTACGGTCAAGGCATGCTTGTCGGGGCTCATGGTTCGAGCGAATGGGCCGAGTTGCCGCATGTCTGGTCCGCTGAAGCCCTGGGCGACTGTGAAGTGACATGGCTTCGCAGGCCGGATTTCCTCGAACTTGTTGACAGTTCTCACAGCGCCGCAAAGGCGCTGCTCGCCGTAACCGAGCATAAGGCGGCCCTCTTGCGTCGGCTGATCAGGGTGCTTTCGGCGCCGATGATCGAACATCGGGTTGCGCTGGCCCTCGAATATCTAGGAGCGCTTTATCCCATCGAGAGGGATGAAGAAGTCGAGATCGATGCGCGTTTCACGCATCAAGAGATAGCCGGGATCGTAAGAGCCAGTCGACAAAGCGTGACCGTGGCGTTGACGGCGCTTGAGAGAGCCGGACGTATTCGTCGCTCCGGGAAGCGCATTTTCGTCCGGGCCGACCTCAGCAGGTCCACATCCTGATTCTCTCGCGGATTGTCGGCTGTCCGACAAAGCCGGCCCGCGCGCGCTGCTAGCATCCGCCCGCGCCGTTTGACCTCCAGCCGCGGCGACGAAGCCCGTCGTCGCCGATGCGGCGCGGGCGCAAGCCAAGAGCAAGGAAGGAAAAGGGAGATATCCATGAACGCATCCCGCAAGCTCTCGCGCCGCCTGACCGGCGCGCTGCTCAGCGCCTCGACGATCCTCGGTTTCGCAGCGGGCGCCGCCGCGGAGTACCCGGAGCGGCCGATAACGCTGGTCGTGCCGTTCGGCGCAGGCGGGGGAACCGATGCGACGGGGCGGATGATCGCCTCCGTTCTGCAGAAGGGGCTCGGCCAGCCGGTCACCGTCGTCAACCGCACGGGAGGGAGCGGCGTGGTGGGCCACACGGCGGTCGCCACTGCGGAGCCTGACGGCTACACGATCGGGGTCATCACCGGCGAAAGCGGCATGATGCACTGGGCCGGCCTCACCGATCTCACCTATGAGGATTTCACGCCGATCGCGCTCTACAACTATGATCCGGCCGGCTTCCAGGTCGCGGCGGGTTCGCCCTGGAATTCCATCAACGACGTGATCGCCGACGTGAAGGCGAACCCCGGCACGTACAAGGCCGGCGGCGCCGGGCAGGGCGCAATCTGGCATCTCGCCATGGCCGGCGTGCTCGCCGCCGCGGGCGCCGATCCGACGTCCGTCGCCTGGGTGCCTTCGGCCGGCGCGGCGCCGGGCCTGCAGGAGCTGATGGCCGGCGCGCTCGACTTTGTGCCCTGCTCGGTCGTCGAGGCGCGCGCCCTGATCGAGGCCGGCAAGGTGCGCGCGCTGGTGGTGATGGATACGCAAAGGCTCGCCGCCTATCCCGACATACCGACGATCGAGGAGGCGGCCGGTTTTCAGGCCAGTTTCGCCGCCTGGCGCGGCATCGCCGGCCCGAAGGGCCTTCCGGACGACGTGAAGGCGAGGCTCACCGCCGCGATGGAGAAGGTCTACAATTCCGACGAGTTCCAGAGCTTCATGAAAGAGCAGGGCTTTGGCCTGATCTGGGCATCCGGTGACGACTTCGTAACCTGGCAGAAGGAGCACGACGCCGATTACGGCAAGGTGATGAAGGCGGTCGGTCTCGCCAAGGAGTGAGGCCGCGCGGGCGAGGCGGAGTCGCGCGATGACGAGAATCGAGATCCGCGACTTCCGTCTGAAGGCGGAGGACGTGAGTTGGACGGGAGAGGCGCTCGCCCGGCCGGAATGCGTCCTCTGCGAGCCGGACGGAACGCTTTGGATCGGCGACAGGCGCGGGGCTTTCACCCGGCGCGATCCCGATGGAACGCAGACCCTTCTCGGCGCAATGGGGCCGCTGCCCAACGGCATGGCGATGGACCGGGAGGGCCGGCTTCTCGTTGCAAACCTGGAGACCGGCGTGCTTTTCCGTGTGGAGCGCGACGGGCGCGAGACGGCGGTGCTGGACGAGGCGGAAGGCCAACCGCTCGGCTCGCTCAACTTCGCCTATTTCGATCCTGCGGGGCGGGCGTGGCTGACGATCTCGACCCGCACCGTCCCGCGGAAGCTGGCGCTCGACGAGCCGCGGGCGGACGGATTGCTGCTCCGGCTCCACCGCGACGGCGAGGCGGAGGTCGTCGCGCGAGACTTCTTCTTCGCGAACGAGGTGCGGGTCGACCGGGCCGGCGCCTGGCTCTACATCGCCGAGACGACCGCCGGGCGGATCCGCCGCGCGCCGCTCTCGGCCGAGGGGGCGCTCGGCGCGTTCGAGCCCTTCGGGCCGGACCCGCTCTGGCCCGGCGCGCGGACGGACGGGATCGCCTTCGACTGCGAGGGCAACCTCTGGGCCACCGAGATCAGCCGCAACGCGCTCGTCGTATTGACGCCGGATGGCGAGCCGATCACCGTCTGGCAGGATGCGGAGGGGGCGCTCCTGCGGCATCCGACGAGCGTCGCGTTCGGCGGGCCGGACCTGCGCACCGTCTATGTCGGATCGCTGGTGATGGAGCGGCTTTTTACCTTCCGGTCCCCCATCGCCGGGGAGCCCATGTATCACTGGCGGGCGCGGGCGCGCCCGCCTGACGCAAAGGAAAACAGGAT
>CALFYQ010000460.1 GCA_937952085.1 uncultured Paracoccaceae bacterium
GCGGGGTGGATTTCACCGAGGTCTACACGGTGCTCGGCGGCGGCGAATACGCGTCGCTTGCGGCGGCCGACGAGGCGGGCGCGGCGGTGATCAAATGGGGCGTCTTCATCAACGCCGTGATCTCATTCCTGATCGTCGCCTGGATCCTCTTCCTCATCATCCGCACGATGAACCGCGCGAAAGACGCGCTTCTCTCCAAGGAAGAGCCCGCGCCGGAGGCGGCCCCGAAGGCGCCGACGCAGGAAGAGCTGCTGATGCAGATCCGGGACCTTCTCGCGCAGAAGGCCTGATGCGCGCGCGGCTAAGGATCAGCGCCCCCGCGCAGGAACCGCGCGGGGGCGCTTTTCTTTTCCGGCGCGCCATCGCACCTTGCCCCGAAAACGGGGGAGATGATGGCCCAGCCGCTCGAGAGACCGGACCTTCCGGCGCGCTTCGCGTCCTTCGCGGATTTCCGCCTCGGCGCGAAACGCCGCATTCCGCATTTCGCCTTCGAATATCTCGATGGCGGGATCGGCCGGGACATCGGCCTCGCCCGCAACTACTCCTCCATCGATCGCGTGCTGCTGACGCCGCGCACGGTGGACGAGGGCGTCCAGGCGGATACGTCGGTGACGATCCTCGGAGAGCGCTCATCCATGCCCTTCGGCGTCGCGCCGGTCGGCATGGGCGGGCTCTTCCATCCCGAAAGCGCGCCGGCGCTGGCGAAGAAGGCGGCGAAGCTCGGCCACCCGTTCTGTCTCTCTTTCGTCGCCTCGCATTCGCTGGAGGAGATCGTGCGCGCGGCGGGCAAGGCGCCCTGGCACCAGTTCTACTGGCCGCGGCCGGAGGACGTGCAGAAGGACATCCTCGCCCGGATGAAGGCGCTCGGCGTCAACGTCATCATGCCGACGCTGGACATCCCCGGCCACCAGTGGCGGGAGCGGACGATCCGCGCCGGCGTCGCCGCCAGGCCCTCGCCTTGGGTCATGCTCCGCGACGTCGCGCCGAAACCGCTCTGGGCCTACGAGACGCTGAAGCACGGCAAGCCGGGACTGCCGAACATGTCGATGTATTCCGGCGGCGGCCCCGCCGAGGCGGAGATGTGGCTCCTGCAGAACTGCCTCCGTCCGATGGGGCCGGAGGGGATCAGGAAGCTCCGCGACATGTGGGACGGGAAACTCGTCGTCAAGGGCGTGATGGCGGCCGAGGACGCGGAGGATTTCGTCGGCGTCGGCGTCGACGGCATCGTCGTCTCGAACCATGGCGGACGACAGCTCGACGCGTCGCCAGGCACGGCGGAGCTTCTGCCGCCGATCGTCGAGGCGGTGCGCGGCAAGACCGAGATCCTCGTCGATGGCGGCGTGCGGGACGGGTCGGACGTTCTCCGCCTCCTCGCGCTCGGGGCGGATTTCGTGATGGTGGGGCGGCTCCCCTACTACGCCTGCGCGGCGCTCGGCGCGCGGGGCGCGGCCGTGCTCGACCTTCTCGCCATGCAGGTGAAGACGGTGATGGTGCAGCTCGGGGTGCGCAATCTCGAGGAATTGCGGGCTCTCAAGGTCGAGATCAGCCCAAGCGCGGCCTGAAAAACAGGCGCCCGGCCAGGGGAGGAGGGGGGCTCTCTCCCGGCCGGGCGCGCGGCGACCCACGTCCGCCGCTTCTGAAACTCACGTCAGGGACGAAAGGTTCCGTCGGCTTCGACAAGATTTTTCGCTTGTTCGTCCGCCGAGGCTTTCGGCGCGGAAATCGCCCCCGGCAGGTGGAGGAGCAGCGGCGCCGCCACGAAAATGCTGGAGAGCGTGCCGATCACGATGCCGAAGGTGACGGCGGCGGCGAAGCCGAAGAGGACCGGCCCGCCGAAGATCATCAGCGAGATCGTGGCGGCGAGCGTGGTGCCAGAGGTCATCAGCGTCCGGCGGAGCGTATCCGTCACCGCCCGGTCGATCACCGCCGGCAGCGCCTCGACGCCGCGGAGCCCGATCGTCTCCCGGATGCGATCGAAGACGACAACGGTGTCGTTGATCGAGTAGCCCGCGATGGCGAGGAGCGCGGCGACCGAGGTGAGATCGAAGCTGAGCCGCGTCACCGCGTAGAGCCCGACGGTCATCACCACGTCGTGCAATGTGGTCAGGAACGCGGCGAAGCCGTAGCGCGCCTCGAATCTCAGCCAGACATAGATCGCGATGCCGAGCACCGCGAGGAGGCTGGCGAGCGCGCCGGAGCGGAGCAATTCGCCCGAAACCTTCGGCCCCACCACCTCGCGCGAGCGGATTTCGGCGGAAGGGCCGAGCGCGCGCTCGACCGCATCGGCCGCCGCGGCGCCGGCGCTCGTCCCCGCCGCCGGATCGACGCCGAGCCGGATGAGGACGGAGGCGCCGTCGTCCACGGCCTGCGCCTCTGCGGCCCCGACGCCCTCGGCGGAGAGCCGGCCGCGGAGATCTGCGAGCGCGGCCGCATCCGCCGGGCGACCGAGCGCCGCCTCGATAGAGACGCCGCCGGTAAAGTCGAGCCCGAGATTGAGCCCTTGGACCGCGAGGGTGCCGAAGGTGAGGAGCGCCAGGACGATGGAGACCGCGAAGCCGATCCGCCGCCAGGACGTGAAGGGGAGCGCCGGCCGAGCCGCGCGTCCCGTCGCCAGGAATGTCATGGTCTGCACCGAGCGCGCCGCCATGCGGCGCCCGCTCCTCCCGGGCGGCGACGCGCCGTCGCGCCGCTACTCTCGCCCGCGCGAGATGTGGCGCGGCGAGCGCCGCCGCGCAAGGGCCGCCGCCGGGCGGTCGGGCAAGATTATGACGACGCCGGCGCTGCGGTCGAAACATCCTTGCGCTTTCGTTGACCTCGCGGGGCCGGCGCCCTAATCCCTTCGCAGGCGCCCCTTCGATTCCGCGCCGCAACATACCGGAGGCAGAGCCATGTCGAACGCCGCCCTCGCCGAGACCTCCGCCGCCGCGGATTTCGACCCGATCGCGCTTCTGGCCGAGGCGCTGCCCGCCGCCGAGGCGACGCTGGAGGAAGGCCGCGCCGCGCTTCGCGCGCGGGTCTCCGCCGGGGCGCGCATCTCCAACGCCGCGCTGGAGGCGGAGCAGGCGGCCGCCCACGCGCTCGCCTGGGTCGCCACCTATGTCGAGGCGCTGAAGGAGCTGAAGGGCTGGGCCGAGCGGCTGAAGGAGGCGGGCGCCTTCGGCGAGATGGAGCGGCTGATCCTCTCTATCGGGGCCGGCGAATACCTCGCGCAGCTCATGGGCGGGGTGCCGATGAGCCAGGGCGAGATCGCCCGGCTTTCCGAGATCGGCGCGGACGCCTCGAAGCTGGCGACGCCGGCGGTGCTCCGCCTCGTCGCGGAGGGCAACACCGACGAGGCGCGAAAGCGGCTCTGCGAGCTGATGATCGAGGCCCGCGGCGCCGCCAGCTTCGGCGCGACCGGCCTCGACGAGGAATTCGAGATGGTGCGCGACCAGTTCCGCCGCTTCGCGGACGAGAAGGTCGTTCCCTTCGCCCATGAATGGCATCTGAAGGACGAGCTGATCCCGATCGGGATCATCGAGGAGATGGCCGCGCTCGGCGTCTTCGGCCTGACGATCCCGGAGGAGTACGAAGGCGCCGGGATGGGCAAGACGGCGATGTGCGTCGTCTCGGAGGAGCTCAGCCGCGGCTATATCGGCGTCGGCTCGCTCGGCACCCGGTCGGAGATCGCGGCGGAGCTGATCCTCGGCGGCGGCACCGAGGCGCAGAAGGCCGAATGGCTGCCGAAGATCGCGGCGGGGGAGATCCTGCCGACGGCCGTCTTCACCGAACCCAACACCGGCTCCGACCTCGGCTCGCTCCGCACCCGCGCGGTGAAGGAGGGCGACGACTATGTGGTGACCGGGAACAAGACCTGGATCACCCACGCCGCCCGCGCCGACGTGATGACGCTCCTCGCCCGCACCGACCCGGAGACGACCGATTATCGGGGCCTTTCCATGTTCCTCGCCGAGAAGCCGCGGGGGACGGACGGGGAGCCCTTCCCGGCGGAGGGCATGTCGGGCGGCGAGATCGAGGTGCTCGGCTATCGCGGCATGAAGGAATACGAGATCGGCTTCGACGGCTTCCGGGTGAAGGCGGCGAACCTGCTCGGCGGCGAGGAGGGGCAGGGCTTCAAGCAGCTCATGCGCACCTTCGAGAGCGCCCGGATCCAGACCGCGGCACGCGCTGTCGGTGTCGCGCAGTGCGCGATGGAGATCGCGCTCGGCTATGCGCTCGACCGGAAGCAGTTCGGCAAGCCGCTCGCCGCCTTCCCGCGGGTCTACGGCAAGCTGGCGATGATGGCGGTGGAGATCATGATCGCCCGGCAGATCGCCTATTTCGCCGCGCGGGAGAAGGACGCCGAGCGGCGCTGCGACCTCGAGGCGGGGATGGCGAAGCTGCTGGCGGCGCGAGTCGCCTGGGCCTGCGCCGACAACGGGCTGCAGATCCACGGCGGCAACGGCTTCGCCCTCGAATACCCGATCAGCCGGGTGCTCTGCGACGCGCGCATCCTCAACATTTTCGAGGGGGCGGCGGAGATTCAGGCGCAGGTGATCGCGCGGCGGCTGCTGGAGGGGAACTGAGGCGGCCTATCAAGGTTGATAGGGCGATCAAGACACTGAAATAAAATGGCTTTCTCCGGGTAGTGGTGAGATCGACGCGTCTCGCCGTACTCGGAACGCTCTCCCGGGCGACCAGCCCGGGCCGCGCCCGACCCTCCCCCCGGGAGGACGCGTTGGCGCTGGCCCGCGTCGATCCGCCGTCGTCGAGGGCTTTGGGATAAGGCGCTTGATGCACGCAGATCACGCGCCCACCCAGGGTCGGGCGCGGCCCTCTTCGCGAGGTTCGGACGGGCGCCCTACTTGCCCCCGGCCGACCCTTCGGTCCGTCTCAGGATCGACGGCACCAGCACCTCGGAGAAGCCGGCGACGAAGCTCCAGAGCATCAGGAGCGAGAGGTCCCGGTTCGGCGAGAGGCCGCCGATCGAGGTGAAGAGCGCGTCGCCGGCCGCCTCGGTATCCGGCGCGGCGAAGCCGGCCTTGCGGAGCGACGGGGTCAGCGAGCCGTCGCCGAGCATGCCGGTGTCGAAGACGAAATAGAGGATCATCGCCGCGCCGATGCCGACGCCGAGCCGGAAGAACAGCATCGTGAAGCGCGCGTTGGTCCGCATGTCCTCGAGCGTGGAGTTCTCCACCCGCTTCTTGGTGGAGGCCATCATCGAGAAGGCCGCGCCGAAAAGCCCCGCCGCGATGGCGACATAGAAGCTGGCGAAGGCGCGCATCCCGCCGATGCTGGGCAGGATCGGCCCCTGCATCTCGCCGATCTTCGCGAAGGTCTCCGCCAGGTGGGTCTGCGCCACCCAGGCGAGGAGGATGATCAGCAGCATGAAGAGCGTCGTCGCCACGCCGAAGACGAGGCTGACCCGCGCGGTGTAGGCGGCGACGAACTCGCGCAGGAGATGGCGCTTCCGGTGCCGGTCCTGCATCTCGGAGACGAGGCGGAACAGCGTGTCCCGCAGCACCGGCTCGTCGTCATGCGCGGCCTCGATCATCTTGGCGTATTCCGAGACGCAGGGGAGCGAGATCGCCTCGGCCTCCATCAGTTGCCGTCGCGCCTCGATCCGCAACGCGGAGAGGTCCAGGAGGCCGATCATCAGAAGCTCGATCTCGTTGACGATGCGCCATTCCCCGCGGAAGCCGGGCAGGTGCGCCTTCTTCCGAAGGAAGGTGATGCGCGCGTCGATCACGAACCGGTCCGGCCGCCCGTCCTCCGTCGGCTCCATCAGCCGCTGGATCGCGAGATGCGTCATCTTCTGGCGGAACATGACCGAGGAGACGTTCGGCACCGCCAGCGACAGCCGGTCCATGACGCGGAGGCTTCGGCGGACCTCCCGTTCGGAGGGTTCGTCAGGGTCCACGTCTTCGCGGATCGCGTCGGTTTCCCGCAGCGGACGGATCAGGGTCATCCTCGCCTCCCGGTCGGCGGATGGAAAAGCATACTACCAGAAAGCGAGCGGATTCCGCGGACTTTCGGCACGGCGCGAGATTGCGCGCGCCGCGTCGGCCGCTATCGTGCGCCGGCCATGACCGAACTCGTCCTTCTTGACCTCTCCGCCGACGGCGCCGTTGCGACCGTCACGATGAACCGGCCGGAGGCGCTGAACGCGCTTTCGCTCGCCCATGAGGCGGCGCTGGTTCGCACCTTTTCCGACCTCGTCGAGCGGCCGGGCCTCCGCGCGATCGTGCTGACCGGGGCGGGCCGCGCCTTCTGCGCGGGGGTGGACCTGCGCGAACTCGGCGAGGGGCCGGGCATGACCGAGCGGGTCTGGCGCGGGCCGGTGACGCTTTCGGGCATCATGCGCGCCTCCGAGGTTCCGATCATCGCGGCGGTGAACGGCGCGGCGGTCACCGGCGGGTTCGAGCTGGCGCTCAACGCCGATTTCATCGTCGCCTCGCCGGCGGCGCGGTTCGCGGACACCCATGCCCGGGTCGGCATCACGCCCTCCTGGGGGCTGACGCAGATCCTGCCGCGGCTGATCGGCCCGGCGCGGGCGCGCTGGATGAGCCTCACCGGGCGCTTCATCGACGCGGCGCGCGCGCTCGAATGGGGCCTCGTCGCCGAGGTGGTTCCGGCGGAGGACCTTCTCGCGCACGCGCAGGGGCTCGCGGCGGAGATCGCCGAGACCGACGCTGCGGCGATGGGCAAGATCCGCCGCCTGATGAAGGCGGGCGAGGGCCGACCGCTGGAGGACGCCATCGCCCTCGAGGGCGAGGTGTTCGACGCGCATATCGCCGGCGTGACGCCGGAAAGCATCGAAGAACGGCGCGCCGCCATCCAGGCGCGCGGCAGCCGTCAGTCAGGGGGAAAGACATGAGTGGAGCGCCGCTCCTTTTCACGCCGTTCACGGTTCGGGGGCTGACCTTCCGGAACCGAGTGGTGATCGCGCCGATGTGCCAGTATTCGGCCGAGGACGGCTTCGCCAACGACTGGCACTTCTCGCACCTGACCGCCTTCGCGCGGGGCGGCGCGGGCGGCGTGCTGACCGAGGCGGCGGCGGTGCAGGCGACGGGCCGGATCACCCATGGCGATCTCGGCATCTGGTCGGACGCCCATGCCGAGGCGCTGAAGCCGATCACCCGGTTCATCTCGGGGCAGGGCGCGGCGCCGGGCATCCAGCTCGGCCATGCCGGGCGGAAGGCCTCGATGCAGCGGCCCTGGTACGGCAACGGGCCGCTCGGGTCGGAGGACATTGCGCGGGGCGACGAGCCCTGGCGCGTGGTCGCCCCCTCCGCGCTGGCGCTGGCCGAGGGCTGGCTGACCCCGGACGAGATGAGCGAGGCGGAGATCCGCGAGCTGATCGCCGATTTCGCCACGGCGGCGAAGCGGGCCGACGCGGCCGGGTTCGAGTTCGTCGAGCTTCACGGCGCGCATGGCTACCTGATCCAGACCTTCCTCTCGCCTCTTTCCAACAAGCGGACGGACGGCTGGGGCGGAGATCTCGCCGGCCGGATGCGGATCGCGGTCGAGGCGGCGCGGGCGGTGCGCGCGGCGCTGCCGGAATCAAAGCCGCTCTTCGTCCGCATCTCCTCGATCGACGGGATCGAGGGCGGCTGGGAGCTTGACGACAGCGTGGCGCTGGCGAAGGCGTTGAAGGCGGTCGGCGTCGACGTGATCGACTGCTCCTCGATGGGCAATTCGGCGGGCGGCGCGACAGCGAACCCGATGGCCCGCGGCGCCGCCTTCCAGACGCCCTTCGCCGCCCGCATCCGACGCGAGGCCGGGCTGGCGACGCAGGCGGTCGGCCTGATCCTCGACGGCGCGATGGCCGAAGAGGTGCTGCAGGAGGGCCGGGCCGACCTCATCGCCATCGGCCGCGAGGCGCTCTACGACCCGTTCTGGGCGCATCACGCGGCGCATTCGCTCGGCGTCGAGGGCTACGACGCCTGGCCGAAGCAGTATGGCTGGTGGCTGCAACGGCGGGAGAACATGGTGCGGACGATCCGCGCCACGCCGGAGGGCCGGCGGTTGCCGCCAGCGTGAGCGGGTGAGGGCGCGGCCGCGCATACAATCATGACGCGAGCGTCCGGGCGCGTTAATCATTGCGGATGACCAGCCCGGAGCCCGCCCCATGGCCCGATTCGCCTTGTCCCGCCGCACCTTCATCGCCGGAGCGGGCGCCTTGACCGCGCTCCACCCGTTCAGCCTCCGTGCGGCGGCCGGCGAGGCGCATCTGCGGCTGATGGCGACCTCGGATCTCCACGTCCACGTCTATCCGTGGGACTATTACGCCGACCGGCCGCTCGAAACGGTCGGCCTCGCCCGCACCGCGGCCATCGTCGGCGAGATCCGCGCCGAGGCGGCGAATTCGGTGCTCTTCGACAACGGCGATTTCCTGCAGGGGAACCCGATGGGCGATTACGTCGCCTATGAGCGGGGGATGCGGGAGGGGGACATGCACCCCGTCATCGCCGCGATGAACGCGCTCGGCTTCGAGGCGGCGACGCTCGGCAATCACGAATTCAATTACGGCCTCGATTTCCTCATGAAATCGCTGGCCGGAGCGGCCTTCCCGATCACCTGCGCCAACGTCGTCTCCGGCGCGCTCGGCGCGGCGCCGCGGGCCGACGCGACGCTGGTGAAGCCCTATGCGATCCTCGACCGGTCGGTGACGGACGGCGCCGGTGTCGCGCAGCCGATCCGCATCGGGGTGATCGGCGTGACGCCGCCGCAGATCATGATGTGGGACCGCAAGCACCTCGAAGGTTCGGTCAACGTGCGGGACATCGTCGAGGCCGTCGCCGCCTGGGCGCCGGAGATGCGGGAGGCGGGGGCGGATGTCGTCGTCGCGCTTTGCCATTCCGGGATCGGTGCGGCGGAGGGCGCCTGGCTCGAGAACGCGGCGGTGCCGCTTTCCCGCCTCGCCGGGATCGACGCCATCATCCTCGGCCACCAGCACCGGGTGTTTCCGGGCAAGGACTACGAGGGCGCGGCGGGGGCCGATGCGGCGGCGGGCAAGCTCGGCGCGGCGCCGGCGGTGATGCCGGGCTTCTGGGGCTCGCATCTCGGCCTCGTCGATCTCCTCCTCTCGCGGGAGGGCGGGGCCTGGCGAGTGCTGGCGACCTCGAGCGAGACGCGGCCGATCTACATGCGTGACGAGAGCCGCAAGGTGCGCCCGCTGGTCGAGAGCGCGCCGGCGATCCTCGAAAGCGTGAAGGCGGATCACGAGGCGACGCTCGCCTATGTGCGCCGCCCGGTCGGCAAGACGGCGGGGCCGCTCCATTCCTATTTCGCGCTGGTGGCGGACGACCCCTCGGTGCAGATCGTCTCGGCGGCGCAGGTCTGGTACATCCGCCAGATGCTGAAGGGGACGGAATGGGAGGGGCTGCCGCTCCTCTCCGCGGCGGCGCCCTTCAAGTCCGGCGGCCGCGGCGGGCCGGACTATTACACCGACGTGCCGGCGGGCGACGTGGCGATCCGCAACGTGGCGGACCTCTACCTCTATCCAAACACGGCGCGGGCGGTGCTGATCACCGGGGCCGAACTGAAGGACTGGCTGGAGCGCTCGGCCGGCATCTTCAACCGGCTGGAGCCGGGCGGCGCCGACCAGCCGCTGATCGACGCCGCCTTCCCCTCCTACAATTTCGACGTGATGGACGGTGTGACCTACGCCATCGACATCACCCAGCCCTCGAAATTCGACCCGGACGGAACGCCGATCGCGCCCGATGCGAGCCGGATCGCCGATCTCCGCTATCAGGGCGCGCCGGTCGACCCGGCGGCGAAATTCGTCGTCGCCACAAACAATTACCGCGCCTCGGGCGGCGGCCATTTCCCCGGCGCCTCGGGCGAGACGATCATCTTCGAAGGGCCGGACACGAACCGCGACGTGCTCGTGCGCTACATCGTCGAGCAGGGCGTTGTGGACCCGAAGGCGGACGCCAACTGGCGCTTCGCCCCGGCCGGCGGGGCGACGGCGATCTTCGAGACCGGGCCGAAATCGGCCGCCTACGTCGGTTCGGTTCCGCTCTCGATGGAGGAGGCGGGGCTGACGCCGGAGGGCTTCCTGCGCTGGCGCATCCGGCTCTGAGCGGGCCGCCCCGGCGCGCTCACGCCGGGGCCACGCCATGTTGCAGCGCAGGAGGCCCACATTGACGAAATCGGGCCAAAGCCTCATCTTGCGCACGGGTCAGGCGCTTCGAGCGCCCGATCCGGCGTGAAGCGCCGCATCAGACGGCGAGATCGAGGCGAGCATATGGAAACCGAGGCGATAGCGGCCGCTGGCGCGGCGGCGGCCGATTTGGACTTTTCGCTTGCGGCGCTGTTCCTTCGCGCGACGCTGGTGGTCCAGATCGTCATGGTTGCGCTGATCTTCGCCTCCTTCTGGTCGTGGGCGACGATCATCGACAAGACCATCGCCTATCGCCGCGCGCGCCGCGAAACCTCGATGTTCGAGGATGCGTTCTGGTCCGGTCAGCCGCTAGACCAGCTCTTCGAGCGGCTCGGCGGGCAGCCGCGCTCGGCGCTGGAGCGGATCTTCGTCGCCGGCATGACGGAATGGCGGAAGTCGTTCGTATCGGGTTCGGTGGCGCCGGGCGCGCAGCAGCGGATCGACCGCGCGCTGAACGTCGCCATCGCGCGGGAGGAGGAGGCCAACGCCCGGCGGCTCGGCTTCCTCGCCACGGTGGGCTCGATTTCGCCCTTCGTGGGCCTTTTCGGCACGGTCTGGGGCATCAAGAACGCCTTCGAGGAGATCGCGATCCAGCAGAACACCAACCTCGCGACGGTCGCGCCCGGCATCGCCGAGGCGCTGGTGGCGACGGCGCTGGGCCTGCTCGCGGCGATTCCGGCCGTGATCTTCTACAACAAGCTGACCGGCGACGCGGAGCGGCTGGCCGGCGCGATGGAGAATTTCGCCGACGAGTTCGGCGTGATCCTCTCCCGCCAGATCGACCGGAAGGCGGCCTGACATGGGCGCGGCGCTCGCAAGCCCGGGCGGCGGCGGGGGCGGACGGCGGGGCCGACGCCGCCGCGGCGCCGGCAAGCCGATGGCGGAGATCAACGTCACACCCTTCGTGGACGTGATGCTGGTGCTTCTGATCATCTTCATGGTCGCCGCGCCGCTTCAGGTGGTGGGCGTGCCGCTGAAGCTGCCGGAGACGGATGCGCGGCCGCTGCCGGTCGAGCCCGAGGCGCCGCTGACGGTGAACCTCGCCTCCGACGGCAAGATCTATCTCCAGGAGACGCCGATGGAATTCGGCGAGTTCGCCCTGAAGCTTCCCGCCATCGCGGAGGAGCGGAAGGACGGTCAGGTCTATCTCCGCGCCGACCAGAGCCTCGCCTATGGCGCGGTGGCCCGGGTGATGGGCGCGCTCAACGCCGCCGGGTTCAGCTCCATCGCGCTCGTCACCGACGCGGCCGTCGCGCCGCCCGCGGGGAGCCAGTGAGATGCAGACGGGCGCGACCGTTTCCGGCGCCGCCCATATCGGCCTGATCGCGCTGGCGATCTTCGCGGGGGCGCTGTTCGGCGCCGACGAGGCTAAGCCGTTGCAGATCGCCGAAGTGACGCTGATGACGGGCGCGGAGTTCGAGGCCGCGCTTTCGGCCGCGCCGACCTTCGACGCCTCCGCGCCGCCCGCCCCCGAGGCGCCGAAGCCGGGCGAGGAGCGGGCCGACGTGAAGCTCGCCGAGCGGGATTCCGCGCCGGCCGCCCCGGTCGCGCCTGAGACGCCGGACGCCCCGCAGCGCGGCGACGTGGCGACGCCGCCGCCCGATGCGCCGCCCGAGCGGCCGATCGCCGAGGTCGGGACCCGCCTCGCCAGCCCGCCCGCGCCGGAGGCCGGGCGGCTCGTCGCCGCGACCGAGCCGCAGCTCGATTCCGCGCCCATCGTCGAGGCCGCGCCGCCGCCCGCGCCAGCGCCCCGCGCCGCCGCGCCGCGCGTCGAGCGGACGACGCCGGAGGCGCCGCCGCCGACGCCGCCGAAGCAGCCGACCGTCGCCGCGGCCGAGGCCCCCGCGCCGCCGCCCGACCCCGCGCCGGTGACGAAGCCCGAGCCGAAGCCGGTCGTCGCCGAGGCGCCCGCCCCGGCGGAGCCGACCCCGCCGAAGGTCGCCGAGGCGCCGACGCCGGTCGAAGAGACCCCGGAATCGGACGAGCCGACCGAGAACGCGCCCCGCGTCATGGCGCCGCCGCCCTCCCGCCCGAAGGAGGCGGCGGAGGCCCGGACCGCGGAGCGCCCGCCCGAGCAGAACCGCCCGCCGGCCGAGACCGGCGCGACGCGGCAGGCCGCCGAGGCGACCGGCGGCGGCTCGAGCCGCACCGTGGGCCGGCTCTCCTATCGCGACCAGGACGCGCTCCGCGTCGGCATCAAGGGCTATTTCAACCCGCCCGCCGGGCTCGCCGACGAGCGCGCGCTCAGCGTGACGATGCAGATCGAGGTCAGCCTCGACGGCAGGATCACCAAGGGGCCGGACGAGGTCGGCGGCGACGGCGACAAGCGCCAGCGCGACGCGCTGAAGCGCGCCGCCGTTCGGGCGCTGAAACAATCCGAGGCGGCCGGCGTTTACGCCAAGCTGCCAAAGGACAAGTACGACACCTGGAAGCGCATGCGCGTGACCTTCCTGCCCCGCGACCTAGAACTCATCAACTGATCGCCGACCGGAGAGAGACGATCCGATGATCCGCATTCTGACCGCCGCGCTTCTCGTCGCGCTCGCCGCCGCCCTGCCGGCGCGGGCGCAGACCTCGGACGGCGCGCTCGAAATCACCGTGGCCGGCGGGGAGTTCAAGCCGATCTCCATCGCGCTGCCGGGCTTCTTCGCCCCACCGGGCGAGGCGGCGAACCTCGCCGCCCAGGTGCGCGAGGTGGTGATCGGCGACCTCGTCAATTCCGGCCTTTTCCGGGAGATTCCGCCGGGCGCGCATATCGAGCAGATCGTCGATTTCGATTCCGCCCCGCGCTACGCGGACTGGCAGGCGATCAACGCCGACGCCCTGGTGACGGGCTTTGCCACCATCGAGGCGGACGGCCGGCTTTCGGTGCGCTTCCGGCTCTTCGACATCTTCGCCGGCGGCCAGGCCGAAGGGCTCCAGTTCATCGCCGAGGCGGGGGACTGGCGGCGCGTCGGCCACAAGATCGCCGACGCGGTCTACGCCAAGCTGACCGGCGAGGGGCCGTATTTCGACAGCCGCATCGCCTATGTCCACGAGAGCGGGCCGAAGGGGCAGCGGGTGAAGCGCCTCGCCATCATGGACCAGGACGGCGCCAACAACCGCTTCCTGACCGACGGGCGGAGCCTCGTCGTCACGCCGCGCTTCTCGCCGAACGACCAGACGCTGCTCTACATCTCCTTCGAGCGGGGCGAGCCGCAGATCTTCCTCTACGATGTCGGCTCCGGCCGGCAGGAGATCCTCGGCGCCTTCCCCGGCATGAGCTTCGCGCCGCGCTTCTCGCCGGATGGGCGGCAGGTGGCGCTTTCGCTGGAGCAGGGCGGCAACACCGACATCTACGTGATGGAGCTGGCGACGCGCCGCCTCTCCCGGCTGACCGACAGCCCGGCGATCGAAACCGCGCCCTCGTTCAGCCCGGACGGGCGGCAGATCGCCTTCGAGAGCGACCGGGGCGGCGGCCAGCAGATCTATATCATGCCGGCGACCGGCGGGCCGGCGCAGCGGATCAGCTTCGGCCAGGGCCGCTACGGCACGCCGGTCTGGTCGCCGCGGGGCGATCTGATCGCCTTTACCAAGACGTCCGGCGGGCAGTTCGCCATCGGCGTGATGCGGACCGACGGCTCCGAGGAGCGGATTCTCGACTCGAGCTTCCTCTCGGAAGGGCCGACCTGGTCGCCGAACGGGCGCGTCCTCTCGTTTTTCCGCGAAAGCGCGGGCGCGAACGGCTCCGCGAGCCTCTGGAGCGTGGACATTACCGGCAGAAACCTTAGAAGGCTGCCGACGCCGGGGGCGGGGTCCGACCCCGCCTGGTCCAGCCTTTTGCCATGAGATCGCCCGGCGCGGGCGCAAGACTGGGATTAGAACCGGCTGCCATCGTGGCCGCCGAACCTTGGAGACCCACAATGAGACTCTTCCCCACCCTTCTGGCCGCCGGCGCAGCGCTTCTGCTCGCCGCCTGCTCGGACGAGCCGCCCGCGGCCGATGCCGGGGCCGGAAGCGGCGGCGCCGTTTCGCTCGACCCGAGCTCGGTCGCCTACTTCCAGCAGACCGTCGGAGACCGCGTCTTCTTCGAGACCGACAGCTCCCGCCTGACGCCGGTCGGCCAGGCCACGCTGCAGCGGCAGGCCTCGTGGCTCGCCGAGAACCCGGCGGTGAACGTCGTGGTCGAGGGCCATGCCGACGAGCGCGGCACCCGCGAGTACAACCTCGCGCTCGGCGCCCGCCGGGCCGAGGCGGCGCGGGCCTTCCTCGCGGCGCAGGGCGTCGCGGCGAACCGGCTTCGCACCGTCTCCTACGGCAAGGAGCGCCCGGAGGCGCTCTGCTCCGCGGAGAACTGCTGGTCGGTCAACCGCCGCGCCGTCTCCGTGCTCGCCGGCGCGCCGACGAGTTGAGGCCGCACGGCCGAGGCTGACGAAGCTCTGAACCAGAACCGGGCGGCCGCCGCGCCGCCCGGGCCATCCGAAGGGGAGGCCGCGCGATGTTCCCGCGCATCGGAATCGCCCTCGCGCTCGTCCTTGCCGCCGGCTCCGCCGCCGCGCAGGGCGTCGACCGCTACGAATTCCTGCAGATGAAGAAGGATCTCGACGCCCTCCAGCAGGATGTCGGGCGGCTCAGGGGCGTGATCGCCTCGGGCGCCGCTTCCGGCGGGCTGGAAGACGAGATCCGCCGCCTCACCGGCGAGATGGAGCGGCTCGGCCACCAGCAGCGGCAGCTCGAGTCGAAGCTCGACCAGAAGCTGCTCGACCTCGAATACCGGGTGATCGAGCTCGAGGGCGGGGACCCGTCGGTGCTCTTCGACAAGACCGACCCGGCCCCCGATCCGGCCCCGGCGCCCGCCCCCGCTCCGTCGACGCCCGCCCCGGCCGCCTCGGGCGGCGCGACGGTCGGCACGCTCGCCGGCTCCGCCGCGCCGACCGAGCGCGCGGCCTACGAGGCCGGCGTCGCCTCCTACCGCGAGGGCCGCGCCGAGGAGGCGCGTCGGCGGCTGGAGACGTTCCTCACCGACTATCCGGGCGGCGCGCTCGCGCCCGAGGCGCACTACTGGCTGGGCGAGACGCTGTTCCGGCTCGGCGACTATCGCGGCGCCGCGAGTCGGTTCCTCGACGCCTCGACGCTCAACCCCTCCGCGCCCACCGCGCCGGAGGCGATGCTGAGGCTCGGGCAGACCTTCCTCCGGATGAACCAGCAGCAGGACGGGTGCCTGACGCTGAAGGAGGTCCGCCTGCAGTTCCCCAGCGCGGGAGACCAGATCAACCGCGCCGACGCGGAGGCGCGCCGCGCCGGCTGCGGCGGCTGACGCCGTGGCCGGGCCGCCGGACACGGTTCCCGACGCCGCGCTGGCGGAGGTGTTCGCCGC
Organism: uncultured Paracoccaceae bacterium; assembly: GCA_937952085.1. Classification (GTDB taxonomy): domain Bacteria; phylum Pseudomonadota; class Alphaproteobacteria; order Rhodobacterales; family Rhodobacteraceae; genus Pikeienuella. Next base: position 15,507 of record CALFYQ010000460.1, read on the forward strand.
GCTCGACGCGGCGCTCGGCCCCGGCGCGGCCCCGGTCGGCGTGGCGCTCTCGGGCGGCGGCGATTCCGTCGCGCTCCTTCACATGATGGACGCCTGGGCGCGGGCCCGCGGCCGCCCGCTCGAAGCGGCGACGGTGGACCACCGGCTCCGCGCGGCCTCCGCCATCGAGGCGCAGCAGGCGCATGACGCGGCTCGCGCGCTCGGCTGGCGGCACGAGACGCTGGAATGGCGCGGCTGGGCCGGCAAGGGCAACCTTCAGGCCGAGGCGCGGGCGGCGCGGCGGCGGCTCCTGGCGCTCTGGGGCGCGCGGCGCGGCCTCGCGGCCATCGCCCTCGGCCACACGATGGACGATCAGGCGGAGACGGTGCTGATGCGGCTCGGCCGCGGCTCCGGCGTCGACGGGCTTTCGGCGATGGCGGCGCGGACCGAGGCGGAAGGCGCGGTCTGGCTCCGCCCGCTCCTCGGCCTTCGCCGCGCCGCGCTCCGCGACTGGCTGGTCGCGAAGGGCGTCGTCTGGGCCGAGGACCCGTCGAACGAGGACGACCGTTTCGACCGGGTCCGCGCCCGGCGCTCGCTGGCCGAACTCGCCCCGCTCGGTGTGACGCCGGAGGGGCTTTCGGAAACCGCGGGGCGGATGCGCCTCGCCCGGCAGGCGCTCGATCACGCCGCCGCCGGGCTTGCCGCCGAGGCGGCGCGCTGGGGCCCGCTCGGGGAGCTTCGCCTCGCCCTCGCGCCGCTCCGCGCGGCGCCGCAGGAACTAGCGCGGCGGCTCCTCCGCGCCGGGCTCGTTCGCGCCTCGGGCGCCGAGCACGGGCCGCGGGCGGAGGCGGAGGGGCAGCTTCTGGTGGCGATGCTTGCCTGGCGGCTCGGCGGCGGGCGCAGCCTTCATGGCTGCCTGATCCGGCCGGACGGGCCGACCGGCGTGGTGATCTCCCGCGAGCCGGCGGCGATCGACCCGGCGCCCTTGGCGCTTCCCGCCGGCGGCCTCATCTGGGACGGGCGCTTTCGCGTGCTGCCGGCGGGGCCCGAGGCGGAGGGCGCGGCGGTCACGCCGCTCGGCGAGGCCGGGGCGCTCCGTCTCGCGCGGCTGGCCGAGGCGGGGGACTGGCGCCCGGCGGCCGGCTGGGCCGAGGCGCCCCGCGCCGCACGGCTCGCCAGCCCGGCGCTCTGGCGCGGCGAGACGCTGATCTCGGCCCCGCTCGCCGGCTGGGGCGACGCCGCGGAGGCGCGCTTCGCGCCGCCGGGCCCGGCCTGGCCCGGCCCGTGAGGACGGGGCGCGGCGCCGAGAGCGATTGAACCCCTCGGACGAAACCTTATGTTGAGGCGCGGGCTTCAAGCTCGGCCGCTCACCGCGAAAGGATTCCGCCAAAGTGGGAAATGCGCGCAACTTCGCCTTCTGGGCCGTCGCCATCCTCCTTCTGGTGGCGCTCTTCAACGTTTTCAGCGATGGCGGCGCGCGGACCGGCGGCGGGCAGGTGGCCTTCTCCGACTTCCTCGACCGGGTGGACCGCAAGGAGATCGCCGAGGTTTCGATCGACGGCGAGAAGATCACCGGCCGCACCAATGACGGCCGCGCCTTCACCACCTACCAGCCGATCGGCGCGGACATCATGCCCGAACTTCGCGAGGGCGACGTGCGGGTGGTGGTGGAGCCGCAGCAGCAGGGCGGCCTCCTCTCGACGCTCGGCTTCTGGCTGCCGATGCTCATCATCTTCGCGGTCTGGATCTTCTTCCTGAACCGGATGCAGGGCGGCGGGCGCGGCGCCATGTCCTTCGGCAAGTCGAAGGCCAAGCTCCTGACGGAGAAGACCGGCAAGGTCACCTTCGCCGACGTCGCCGGCATCGACGAGGCGAAGGAGGAACTCGAGGAGATCGTCGAGTTCCTGAGGGACCCGCAGAAATATTCCCGCCTCGGCGGCAAGATCCCGAAAGGCGCGCTCCTCGTCGGCCCGCCGGGCACCGGCAAGACGCTGCTCGCCCGCGCCATCGCCGGCGAGGCGGGGGTGCCCTTCTTCACCATTTCGGGCTCCGACTTCGTCGAGATGTTCGTCGGCGTCGGCGCCTCCCGCGTGCGCGACATGTTTGAGCAGGCGAAGAAGAACGCGCCCTGCATCGTCTTCATCGACGAGATCGACGCCGTCGGCCGCCATCGCGGCGCCGGCTATGGCGGCGGCAACGACGAGCGGGAGCAGACGCTGAACCAGCTCCTCGTCGAGATGGACGGGTTCGAGGCGAACGAGGGCGTGATCCTCATCGCCGCCACCAACCGGCCCGACGTGCTCGACCCGGCGCTCCTTCGCCCCGGCCGGTTCGACCGGCAGGTGACCGTCTCCAACCCCGATGTCGGCGGGCGCGAGAAGATCCTCCAGGTCCATGCGCGGCAGGTGCCGCTCGGGCCCGACGTGGACCTTCGCATCATCGCCCGCGGCACGCCCGGCTTTTCCGGCGCCGACCTCGCCAACCTCGTCAACGAGGCTGCGCTCCATGCGGCCCGCGCCGGCAAGCGGCTGGTGACGATGGAGGATTTCGAGAAGGCGAAGGACAAGATCCTGATGGGCGCCGAGCGCCGCTCGATGGTGATGACGGACGACGAGAAGCGCCTCACCGCCTATCACGAGGCGGGCCACGCCATCGTCGGCCTGCACGTTCCCGAGCACGACCCGATCCACAAGGCGACGATCATCCCCCGCGGCCGCGCGCTCGGCCTGGTGATGAGCCTGCCGGAACGGGACCAGTATTCGGTGACGAAGAAGAAATACACGTCGAAGATCGCCATGGCGATGGGCGGCAAGGTCGCCGAAGAGTTGAAGTTCGGCGAGGAGAACGTGACCTCCGGCGCGACCTCGGATATCCAGCAGGTCTCGAAGATCGCGCGGGCGATGGTGACGCAGTTCGGCTTCTCCGAGAAGCTCGGCAACATCGACTACGCCGACCAGCAGGAGAGCTTCCTCGGCGCCTATGGCGGCAACATCCGCATTTCCGGCCAGACCCAGCGTCTGATCGAGGAGGAGGTGCGGCGGCTGATCGACGAGGGCTACGAGACCGCCAAGCGCATCCTCACCGAACATTCCGACGAGTGGGAGCGGCTGGCGCAGGGCCTCCTCGAATACGAGACGCTGACCGGCGACGAGATCCGCAAGGTGATCGCCGGCGAGCCGCTCGACCGGCCGGAAGACGGCGCGCCGCCGCCCTCCGGGCCGAAGCCGCGCCTCGCCTCGATCCCGAAAGCCGGCCGCCGCCGCGGCGAGGGCGAGGGCGGGTTCGAGCCGCAGCCGAACTGACCGGCGGCGCAGCGTGACCGGCCTGGGCGCCTGGAGCGTCGCCGCCTATGAGGCTTTCGCCGATCTCCGGCTCCGCCCGGCGCATGACCTCTTGGCGCGCATCCCGCAGCCCGGCCCGGGGCCGGTGGTCGATCTCGGCTGCGGCTCCGGAGCGGCGGCCCCGGCGCTCCGCGCGCGCTTTCCGGGGCGTCGCCTGATCGGCGTCGACGGCTCGCCGGAGATGCTTGCGAAGGCCTCTGCGCTCTTCGACGACGTGACGGAGGCGGATATCGGCGCCTGGTCGCCGGCCGAGGCGCCGGCGCTGATCTTCTCCAACGCGGCGCTCCACTGGCTGCCGGACCATGAACGGCTGATCTCGCGGCTCGCGGCCTCGCTCGCCGCCGGCGGCGTTCTCGCCGCGCAGATGCCGGGCCAGCTTCAACGCCCTTCGCATCAGACCATGATCGCCGCCGCCGCCGCGGTGCGGCCGGACCTCTTCACCGGCTGGACGCCGTTTCCCGGCCCGCTGCCGCTGCCCGCCTACGCCGATCTCCTCTCCGGCGCCGCGCTCGATTTCTGGGAGACAGAATATCTCCAGCGGCTCGGCCCGGCGAAGGATGGCGGCCACCCGGTCCGCGCCTTCACTTCCTCGACCGGAGGTCGCCCGATCCTCGCAAAGCTGAACCCCGAGGAGACCGCGCGCTTCAACGCGCTCTGGGACCGCGGGCTCGACGACGCCTATCCGCGCCTTTCCGACGGCGGCTGCTGGTTCCCGTTCCGCCGCGTCTTCATGGTGGCGCGCTTCGGCGGCTGAGCCGCCTGCCGCTTGACCCGCCTTCGCCGGGGCGCTTCGGTGCGCGCCGGGAAACGCGCGAGGGCGAGATGGATCTGGGGCTGGAAGGCAAGGTGGCGGTGGTGACTGGTGGGAGCGACGGGCTCGGCCTCGCCACGGTGAAGCGGCTGGCGGCGGAGGGCGCGAAGGTCGTCGCCTGCGCCCGGCGGGAGGACCATCTGAAGGCGCGGCTCGCGGAGATTCCGGGCGAGACGCTGGCGGTGCGCGCGGACGTCTCCGACGCCGGCGATTGCGCCGGGCTGATCGGCGCCGCGGTGGCGGCCTTCGGCGGCGTCGACATCATCGTCAACAATGCCGGCGCCTCGGCCGCCTCGAAGCTCGAAGCGCTGAGCGACGAGGGCTGGGAGGCGGATTTCCAGCTCAAGGTGATGGGCGCGGCGCGGCTCTGCCGCCTCGCGGTTCCGCATCTCCGGGCGCGGGGCGGCGGCTCGATCGTCAACGCCTCGATCGGCGGCGGCAAGGCGCCGACCGCCGGCGCGCTGCCGACCAGCGTGATGCGGGCCGCGGGGCTCAACCTCACCAAGTCGCTCGCCAACGAATATGCGGCGGAGAACATCCGGGTGAACGCGATCTGCATCGTCTTCATCAAGTCGGCGCAGTGGGAGCGGCGGGGCGGCGCGAACGGGCCGGGCGCGATCTACGAGGATTTCGGCCGGCGGGTGCCGCTCGGCCGGGTCGGCGAGGCCGAGGATTACGCCGATCTCGTCGCGTTCCTCGTCTCGGCGCGGGCGACCTACATCACCGGCACGGCGGTCAATCTCGACGGCGGGCTTTGCCCGGTGCTGTAGTGCGCGCCTCTCAGGGGTTACGCCCGGGCGAAGAGCCCGGGCCGCGCTCGATCCTCCCCCGTGAGGGCGCGTTGGCGATGTCGGTCGCCGCGCAGTCGTCGTCCGGAGCTTTCGGGAAGAAGCGCTGACCAGAAGCGGATCACGCGCCCGCCCAGGGTCGGGCGCGGCCCTCCGCGCCCGTCCTCAGAGCTTGTCGAAGGTCGCCGGCGCCGGGGTGCGCACCACCTTGCCGTCGACGAAATGGATGCCGCATTCCGTCTTGGCGGAGCCGCGCCAGCGGCCGGCGCGCGGGTCCTCGCCCGGCTTCACCGGCGTCGTGCAGGGCGAGCAGCCGATCGAGGGGTAGCCCCTCGCCACCAGCGGGTGCGGCGGCAGGTCGTGCCGGGCCATGTAGGCGCGGATCGTATCCGCGTCCCAATCCGCCAGCGGGTTCAGCTTCAGCCGCCCTTCCTCGTCGGTCTCGAAGCGGGGGAGCGCCGTGCGGGCGCCGCCCTGATAGCGCTTCCGCCCGGTGATCCAGCCGTCGAATTCGCGAAGCGCACGGCGGAGCGGAACGACCTTGCGGATGTGGCAGCAGCCGTCGACATCCGATCGGTGCAGATTTCCAGCCGGGTCTGCCGCGAGGAGATCGGCCGGGTCGGGCCGGATGATGCGAAGGTCCGTCAGGCCGAGATCGCGGGCGATGGCGGCCTGATAGTCCAGCGTCTCCGGGAACAGCATCTCGGTGTCGAGGAAGATCACCGGGGTCGAACGGTCCACCTCGGCGACGAGGTGGATGAGCGCCACGCTCTCCGCGCCGAAGGAGGAGACGAGCGCGATCCGGCCGCGGAGCGGGCCGAAAAGCGCCTCCCGCAGCATGTCCTCGGCGCCCAGCCCCTCGAACATGCGGGAGAGGAGCCCGGCCCGCGCCTCCGCCGTCAAGAGCGGGAAGAGCCGCGGGGCGGGCAGCGTCTCGATCATCGCCGCGCCTCCCGCCGTGCGGCGGAGATGGCCTGCCGGCCCGGCCGCCCGACCTGGTAGCCGAGCGCGATGCGCGCCTCGGCGGCCTTCCACTGCGCCTCGGGCTGGCGCGCGGCCAGCGCCTCGGGGATCTCCACCTCGTCGAAGCCGCAGCCGCGGAGATGCGGCCATTGGTCGGCGATCACCGGCCCCTCGGCGCGGAGCCGGCCCTCATGGCCCCGCTCCCGCAGCCAGCGGCCGAGCGAGAATGCGCGCCCGTCCGCGAAGGACGGGAAGGCGAGGGCGATGAGGCCGACCTTGCGGAGCCAGGGCAGGAGCCGCGCCCGCTCCGCGTCGTTCGCGACGCGGAGCCCGAGCGAGCGGGGGTCGATCCCGCCGAGCTCGGCGCCCCTCGCCTCCGCATCTGCGAGCCCGAGGAGGGAGCGCGCGGCCAGCGGCGCGCCCGGCTCGACCTTCGTCCAGTCGTCGGGGATCGGCCCCGTCCCGTCACGCAGCGGCATAGAGCGGCTCCTTGAAGGCCTCCATGCCGAGGCGGCGATAGCACTGGAGGAAGGTCTCGCCCGGCTCGCGCCGGTCGAGATAGGCGCCGATCAGCGTCTCGATCGCGTCGACCACGTCCTCGTAGGAGAAGCCGGGCCCGGTCCGCTCGCCGATCGCGGCGGTCTCGGTCGCGTCGCCGCCGAGGGTGAGCTGGTAGCTCTCCACCCCCGCCTTATCGAGGCCGAGCACGCCGATATGGGCGATGTGATGATGGCCGCAGGCGTTGATGCAGCCCGAGATCTTGATCGAGAGCGGGCCGATCCGCTCCTGCAACGTCGGGTCGGCGAAGCGCTCGGCGATCCGCTGCGCGACCGGGATCGAGCGTGCGGTGGCGAGGGCGCAATAGTCGAGCCCCGGGCAGGCGATGATGTCGGTCACGAGGCCGCGGTTCGGCGCGTCGAGCCCCTGCGCCTTCAGCTTCCGCCAGACGATGGGAAGATCGTCTAGCTTCAGATGCGGCAGAACGACGTTCTGCTCATGGGTGACGCGAAGCTCGTCGAGCGAGTGGCGCTCGGCGATCTCCGCCATCGCGCGCATCTGCTCGGCCGTGGCGTCGCCGGGCGCGCCGCCGATCGGCTTCAGCGAGATCGTCGCCGCCGCGTATCCTGGCGCCCGGTGCGGGTGGACGTTCCGCCGCGCCCAGGCGGCGAAATCGGGGTCCTCCCGCTTCGCACGCTCGTAGAAGGCGGAGGCCTCCGCCAGCGCGGCGTATTCGGGCGACGCGAAATAGGCGGCGATGCGCGCCTCTTCCTCGGCGTCGGGGGAAATGGTTCCGGCCAGCGAGGCGAACTCGGCCTCGACCTCGTCGCGATAGGCCTCGATCCCGATTTCGTGGACGAGGATCTTGATGCGGGCCTTGTACTTGTTGTCCCGCCGTCCGTGGAGGTTGTAGATCCGGAGGCAGGCTTCGAGATAGCGGAGAAGGTCCGGCTTCGGCAGGAACTCCCGCACCACCTTGCCGATCATCGGCGTCCGCCCGAGCCCGCCGCCGACGAAGATGCGATAGCCGGTCTCGCCGGCCTCGCTCCGCACGATCTGGATGCCGATGTCATGCACCCGGATCGCCGCCCGGTCGGCCTCGGCCCCGGTCACCGCGATTTTGAACTTGCGGCCGAGGAAGGTGAATTCCGGGTGCAGAGAGGACCATTGGCGGATCAGTTCGCAGGTCGCCCGCGGGTCCTCGATCTCGTCCGGCGCGACTCCGGCGAACGGGTCGGTCGTGGTGTTGCGGATGCAGTTGCCCGAGGTCTGGATGGCGTGCATGCCGACGGAGGCGAGCTCGTCGAGGATCGCCGGCGCGTCCTTCAGCTTCGGCCAGTTGAACTGGATGTTCTGCCGCGTGGTGAAGTGGCCGTAGCCGCGGTCGTACGTCTCCGAGATCTCCGCGAGCTTGCGCATCTGCGCGCCGTTCAGCACGCCATAGGGGATGGCGACGCGCAGCATGTAGGCGTGGAGCTGGAGATAGAGCCCGTTCATCAGCCGGAGCGGCTTGAACTCGTCCTCGGTCAGCGCGCCCGAAAGGCGGCGGGCGACCTGGTCGCGGAACTCCCCGGCGCGGGCCTTCACGAAGGCCGCGTCGAATTCGTCATAGCGGTACATGGCTGGCCTTTCCTGGGGCTGGCCCGGCGGCGCGCCTCAGGCGGCGTCGCGGAGCGGCGCGCGGGCGCCGTAGGCGAAGGTGGGTTCGCGGTCGGCGCGGATCGCCTCGCGGCGGACGAGCGGCCGGCCGTCCGCGCCGATCTCGACGAGATAGGCGCCGACCGTGGCGCGCGCGACGTCCGGGTGGGCGGCCAGGGCCTCCAGCGCCGCCTTCGCCGCCTCGTCGGCCGCGACGGCGGCGTCCGCGATGTCGCGGGACCAGGTCTCGCC
>CALFYQ010000461.1 GCA_937952085.1 uncultured Paracoccaceae bacterium
GCCCTACCCTTCCCCCGGGAGGGCGCTTTGGTGATGTCGGTCGTCGTTCAGCCGCCTTCCGGGGCTCGCGAGATAAGCTGCCAACCAAAAGCGCATCACGCGCCCAGCCAGGGTCCGGCGCGGCCCTCTCCAATTGAGCGCCGTCAGATCTTCCCAGCCGCCCGCGCCCAGGCGACCATCTCGGCGAGGCCGGCGGCGAGGCCGATCTTCGGCGCCCAGATCTCGGGCGGAATTGGCGGCAGCGCCGGATCGGTGGACCAGTCGGGCCAGAGAAGTTCGCGAACCTTGCCCGCGGTCAGCATCTCCGCCCGGCCCGTGACGGCCGCGAGCGCCCCGCCGACGGCGCCGGCGATCCGCAGCGCCGGCGCGGGAATGCGAAGCGGGCGCGGCGCATGGCCGAGCGCGAGCGCGGCCGTCTCCGCCAGCTCCCGCCAAGCGTAACCGTCCCGCCGCATGTCGATCAGCTCGAATGTCTCGCCCCTGCCCGGCGCCTCGGCGAGGGCGGCGATCGCCTCCGCCGCATCCCGCACCGCGACCATGCCGACCCGCGCCTCGCCCGCATTGAGCATGAACTGGAGGCGCCCGTTCGCCAGCTTCAGCACCTTCAGCGTCTCATGGTCGTGCGGCCCGTAGATCGCCGCGGGGCGCAGCGCGCGCCAGTCCGCCCCTTCCGGTGCGACGGCGGCGATCCGCGCCTCCCCCTCCCGCTTCGAGGCGGCGTAATGGGAAAGCTGCGGCTCCCGCGCCGCCATCGAGGAGACGAGAAGGAACCGCGCGCCCGGCGCCCCGGCGGCCCAGGCGCGGGCGAGCGCCTCGGCCCCATCCGCATTGGCGCGGAAGAAGGCCTCGCGCGTCGCCGCCTTCACCAGCCCGCCGGAATGGAGGATGAGGTCCGCGCCCTCGACCAGCCGGGCGAGCGACGCCGGCTCGGAAAGATCGCCCGGAACCAGCTCGATCACCTGGTCGGCGAGTTCCGGCAGATCCGGCGCGCGGCGGACGAGGAGGCGGAGCCGCCAGCCCCGCGCGGCGAGCGCGGAGGCGGCGTGGCGGCCAAGAAAGCCGGTTCCCCCGGTGATGGCGGCGAGGCGGGTCATCGGCCGGGCCGCGCCGCCGGCCGGCTCACGCCGCGCCGGTGTCGAAGGCGCCGTCGAGATACATCAGCCGCGCGCGGGCGCGGGAGAGCTTGCCGGATGAGGTGACCGGCAGCGCCCCGTTCGGCGCCAGCGCCACCCTGGCCTCCACCCCGTGCGCCTCACGCACCGCGGCGTGGACCTCGGCGCGCATCGCCTCGCGCTCCGCCGGCTCGCGGAGGCGGCACTCGGCGATGACGACGACCACCTCCTCCAGCTTGCCGCCGCTGTCGTCCGGCAGCACCGAGAAGGCGGCGACGCCGCGGTCCCGCACATGCTCGACGCGCGCTTCGACGGTGGATTCGAGGTCCTGCGGCCAGATGTTCCGGCCGTTGACGATCATCAGGTCCTTCGCCCGGCCGGTGATGATGATCTGGCCCTCGCGCAGGTAGCCGAGATCGCCGGTGTCGAGCCAGCCGTTCGAAAGCGCCGCCGCCGTCGCCTCCGGCGCGCCGAAATATTCCCGCATCAGCGAGGGGCCGGCGGCGTAGATGCGGCCGACCTTGCCTTCCGGCAGCGCCTTGCCGTCCTCGTCCCGCACCTCGATCTCGTGGCCGGGCAGCGCGAGGCCGCAGAAGGCGAAATCCCGCGCCTTTTCCCCGGGCGCGGCGGGGCGGGCGACCATCTCCCGCTCCAGCGCGTCGAGCGAGAGCCGCTCGGTGCGGAGCCCCTGGCCGAGTGGCGAGAAGGAGAGCGCGAGCGTCGTCTCCGCCATGCCGTAGGAAGGGGTGAAGGCGCCCTCGGCAAAGCCCGCCGGCGCGAAGGCCTCGGCGAAGGCGCGCAGCACCGGCGCCTTCACCATGTCCGCGCCGATCCCGGCGACCCGCCAGGAGGAAAGGTCGAGCCCGTCCGGCGCCTTTCCGCGCACCCGGCGCTGGCAGAGGTCATAGCCGAGCGTCGGCCCGAAGGTGACGGTGGCGCGGTTCCGCCCGATCAGCTCGAGCCAGAGGAGCGGCCGGCGGATGAAGTCCTTCGTCTGGATGTAGTCCGCCGAGAACTGCGTCGCGACCGGGGTCAGGAAACAGCCGACGAGCCCCATGTCGTGATAGAGCGGCAGCCAGCTCACCCCCCGGTCGCCGGCGCGGAGCTTCAGCCCGTCGGAGGCGATGCCGTTGAGGTTCGCCATCATCGCCCGGTGGGTGACGGCGATGCCCTTCGGCGCCCCGGTCGTGCCCGAGGAGAACTGGAGATAGGCGAGATCGTCCGGCCCCGGCGCGACTTCGGGGATCGGCCCGGAGGCCGCGGGCAGCTCGTCGAGCCGGCCGCAGAAGAGAAGATCGACCGGCGCCATCGCCTCTGCGACCCAGCCGGAATATTCCTCGGTCGAAATCGCGGCGCGGGCGCCGGCGACCGCGACGATGCGGCGAAGCTGCTCCGAATAGGCGTCCCGCTCGCCGAAGGCGACCGGCAGCGGCAGCGGCGCCGGGACCAGGCCGGCGATCATCGCGCCGCAGAAGGCGCGGGCGAAGTCCGGGTGCGTCTCGGCCAGCACCGCCACCCGGTCCCCGGGCCGAAGGCCGAGCGAGAGGAGCCGCGCCGCCACGTCCCGCGCCTCGTCGTGGAGGCGGCGATAGGTCAGCGTCTCGAAGACCTCGCCCTTGCCGTTGTAATAGGTGAAGCCGCTCGCGCCCCTCGCGGCATAGGCCAGCGCCTCCGCGAAGGTGGCGAAATTCGCCGGGCGGAAGGGCAGCCCGCTCTCGGTCGGCGCGGGGGCGTCAATGGGGCTCGGCGCCTGCATTGCGAGGTCGGGTTCGGCCGTCTTGTCCATCGGGGCTCGTTTTCAGGCCCCGGCCTCTAGCACTTTCACCCCGGAGCGGAAAGCCCTGCCGCCCCGGCGCCCCCCGGCGCGCGCGCGCCCTTCGCCCGGCGCGCCGGGCCATGCTACGCCTGCCGCGTCCAGAGCGGACCAACCGGAAGGAAGCCCCGCATGATCACCGTCTATGGCCGCGCCAGCTCATCGAATGTCCAGATCGTGATGTGGGCGATCGCCGAGCTCGGGCTCGAAGTCGAACGCCTCGACTATGGCGGCGCCTACGGCCTCGTGGACACGCCGGAATACCTGGCGATGAACCCGAACGGCCTCGTCCCGACGATGAAGGACGGCGACCTGACGCTCTGGGAAAGCGGGGCGATTCTCCGCTATCTCGGCGCCAGGTACGGCGACGACGCGTTCTGGCCGAAGGAGCCGGCGAAGCGCGCGCCGCTCGACATGTGGGCGGAATGGGCGAAGACGACCTTCGGCCCGACGCTCTTCCCGATCTTCATGCAATGCGTCCGCCTCCCCCCGTCGAAGCGGAGCCCGGAGGCGCTGGCCGCCGCGGCCGAGGCGATGAAGCCGGTGGCGCTCCGGCTCGACGCGCGCCTCGGCGCCGGGCCCTGGCTCGCCGGCGCGGAGTTCACCTTCGCCGACATTCCGGCGGGCGCGCTTCTCTACCACTATTTCACCATGCCCTTCGCCCGGGCGGAGACGCCGTCGCTTTCCGCCTATTATGCGCGTCTTCAGGAGCGGCCGGCCTTCGCGGCGCACGCCATGGTCTCCTACGAGTCGCTGATGGGCCGCGACTGACGCGGATTGCCGGGGGGGGAGCGTTTGGAGGCCGATTTCGTCATCGTCGGAGCGGGTTCGGCCGGCTCCGCGCTCGCCGCGCGCCTGTCGGAGGACGGGCGCGCGGCGGTTCTCGTGGTCGAATATGGCGGCTCCGATTTCGGGCCGCTGATCGCCATGCCGGGCGCGCTCTCCTACCCGATGAACATGCCGCGCTACGACTGGGGCTACGCCACCGAACCCGAGCCCCATCTCGGCGGCCGCCGGCTCGCCGCGCCGCGCGGCAAGGTGATCGGAGGCTCCTCCTCGATCAACGGCATGGTCTATGTCCGCGGCCACCCGCGGGATTTCGACTTCTGGGCGGAGCAGGGCGCGACCGGTTGGTCGGGCGCGGACGTCGCCCCCTATTTCGACCGGATGGAGGCCTGGGACGGCGCCGGCGAGGGCGACCCGGCCTGGCGCGGCGGCGAGGGGCCGCTCCATGTCAGCCGCGGCGCCCGCCAGAACCCGCTCTTCAGGGCCTTCGTCGAGGCCGGTCGGCAAGCCGGTTTCGAGGTGACGGAGGACTATAACGGCGAGAAACCGGAAGGCTTCGGCGCGCTCGAGCGCACGATCCATCGCGGCCGCCGCTGGTCCGCCGCCGACGCCTACCTCAAGCCCGCGCTGAAGCGCCCGAATTGCGGGATCGTCAGGGTGCTGGCCCGCCGCGTCGTCTTCGAGGGAAGGCGCGCCGTCGGCGTGGAGATCGAGCGCGGCGGCAAGGTGGAAGTCCTCCGCGCCCGGCGCGAGGTGATCCTCTCCGCCTCCGCCTTCAACACGCCGAAGCTCCTGATGCTCTCCGGCGTCGGCCCCGCCGCCCATCTCGCAGAGCACGGCATAGCGGTGGTGGCGGACCGGCCCGGCGTCGGCGCCAACCTGCAGGACCATCTCGAAGTCTACATCCAGCAGGAAAGCCGGGAGCCGGTGACGCTCTTCCGGCACTGGTCGCTTTTCGGCAAGGCGAAGGTCGGGCTCGAATGGCTGCTCTTCCGCACCGGGCCGGGCGCCTCCAATCAGTTCGAGGCGGGGGCCTTCGTCCGTTCCCGGCCCGGCGTCGAATACCCGGACATCCAGTTCCACTTCCTGCCGCTCGCGGTCCGCTATGACGGCAAGGCGATCGCCGACCGGCACGGCTTCCAGGTCCATGTCGGGCCGATGCGCTCCGCCTCGCGCGGCGCCGTGACGCTCCGCTCCGCCGACCCGGCCGCGCCGCCCGTCATCCGCTTCAACTACATGTCGGCCCCGGAGGACTGGGCCGAGTTTCGCCATTGCGTGCGGCTGACGCGGGAGGTCTTCGCCCAGCCCGCCTTCGACCGCTACCGCGGCCCCGAAATCTCCCCCGGCCCCGCGGCGCAGAGCGACGACGAACTCGACGACTGGCTCCGCCAGCATGTCGAAAGCGCCTATCATCCCTGCGGCTCCGCCCGGATCGGCCGGGCGGATGACCCGACGGCGGTGGTGGACCCGGAACTTCGGGTGATCGGCGTCGAAGGGCTCCGCGTCGCGGATTCCTCGGTGTTCCCGCGCGTCACCTATGGCAACCTCAACGCGCCCTCGATCATGACGGGGGAAAGGGCGGCGGATCTCGTGCTCGGCCGGCCCGCGCCGCCGCCCTCGAACCGCCGGCCCTGGATCAACCCGAACTGGCGGGAGAGCGACCGGTGAGCGTTTCCGATTTCGGCGTCACGGCGGAAGGCGCGCCCTGCCGCCTCGTCCGCATCTCGGACGGCGCGCTCTCGGTGGAGCTGATCGAGTTCGGCTGCGTCACGCGGGACATCCGGCTTGAAGGGCTGGGCCGCTCCCTCGTCCTCTCGCTGCCCACGCTCGCCGATTACGAGGCGAACGCGGCGCGCCATCTCGGCGCCGTGGCCGGCCGCGTCGCCAACCGGATCGCCGGCGGGCGGTTCGAGATCGACGGCAAGGGGCATCAGGCCTCCTGCAATGTCGGCGGCGTCACCACGCTTCATGGCGGCGACCGGGGCTTCGGCCGCTCGATGTGGTCGCTCGTCGATCACGGGCCGGACCGCGCCCGCTTCCGCATCCGGCAGGAAGACGGCTGGGAAGGCTTCCCCGGCGCCATCGAGGCCGAGGCGGACTATCGCGTCGCCGGCGGCGCGCTCAGCTTCGAGCTGACCGCGCGGGCCGAGGCGGCGACGATCTGCAACCTCGCGCAGCACAGCTACTACAACCTCTCGGGTGAGGACCGGGTGGATGGCCACCTCCTCGAACTCGCCGCCGGCCGGCTCACTCCGCTCGGCCCCGACATGTGCCCGACCGGCGAGGTCCGCGCCGTGACGCCGGAGGAGGACTTTCGCACGCCCCGCCCGCTGGGCCCCGCGCCGCGCGACGTGAACTACGTTCTCGCGGATGCGCCCCGCGCCGAGCCCGCCTTCGCCGCCCGGCTTTCGGGGGGCGGCGTGGCGATGGAGATGGAGACGACGGCGCCCGGTGTTCAGCTCTACACCGCCGACGGCGTCGCCCCGCCGATCCCCGGCCGGAACGGCCGCCGATACGGCCCGCGGAGCGGCGTCTGCCTCGAGGCGCAGCACTGGCCGGACGCGCCGAACCACCCCGGATTCCCGCCGATCCTGCTCAGGCCTGGCGAATTGTGGCGGCAGTTGACTCGAATCCGCTTTCTAAGGGCCTGATCCGTTTGCAATTAGGCAACCTTACCGCTTCACCGTTCGCGGCGGGGTGACGGCATTATGTCGGTGGGGCGACTATGGACGTACAGATGATGGAGGCCGGGGGCGAGATCGCCTCGGCCGAGAGCGGAACCGCGAAGACGGGTCGTCGGCGCGCGTTCGAAACCAACCTGGCGATCAACATCGAAGAGATCCTGGGGCCGGCGATTCCGCCGCTGGAGCGGTCGCGGCTGATCGGGCTGCTCGGCGAGGCGCATGAGGGCGTGCGCCATGTGCTGGACGCGCGGGCGAGCATCGGCCTTTCGGCCAAGCGCATCTACACGGTGCTCCAGCTCGGCGCCCGGCTTCGCACGCGGCGCGGCCACGACGCGGCCGGGCCTCTCGCCGAGCAGGTGATGGACCGGCTGCCCGAAGGCGTGCTCGAAGGGCTCGATGACGAGGCCCGCGCCCGGCTGGCGCAGGCGATCGAGCTCTCGGAGATCCGCACCTTCCATCCGCTCGACTGGCGGCCGCGGATGCGGCTCGGCCGGTTCGAGCTCTACGCCAACCTTCTCGCCGGGCGGGATCGCCGCCGCGGCGAGGCGCTCACGGTCAGCCGCGACCGCCGGGTGCCCGCCGCGGAGACGGCGGGGCTCGGCGCGCTGACGCTGGTCGCGGTGGCGGTCGCCGGCGTCGGCTGCTGGTTCCTGGTCTCGGCGGCGGCCGGGATTTTCGAGATCCTCGGGGATCCGGTCGCGGCGCGCTTCTGGCGGCTCTAGGCCCGCCGACGCCCGCGAATCGGGGAGGAGGGCGGGAAGCGCGCGCCAGGCGCCGCTTCCCGCCGGCCTTCCGGGGGCCTACCCTGCCGGCATGGACATCCGGCAGCTTCGCACGCTCGTCGCCGCCATCGAGGCCGGCTCCTTCGCGGCGGCGGGGGCGCGGGTCGGCGTCTCGCATTCGGCGGTGAGCCTCCAGATCAAGGCGCTGGAGGAGGAGACCGGGGTTCTCCTCTTCGACCGGGGCTCGCGGCCGCCGCGGCCGACCGCGCGCGGCCTCGCCCTCGCCGATCACGCGCGAAAAACGCTGGCGCTCTTCGATTCCGCCCGCGCCGCGGCGACCGGCGCGCTGGTGAAGGGGCGGCTCACGGTCGGCGCGGTGCCGACGACGCTCTCCTCGATCCTGCCGCCGGCGCTGGCGGCGCTCCGGGCGCGGCATCCGGAACTGCGGATCGAACTTCGCTCCGGCGGCTCGGCCGAGCTTGCCGAACGGCTCGGGCGCGGGGAGCTCGACCTCGCCGTGGTGACGAAGCCGGATCGCTCGCCCCCCGGCCTCGAATGGCGGGACATCGCGAAGGAGCCGCTGGCCGTGATCGCCCCGGCCGGCGCCGCCGGGGAGACGGACGCCGAGCTTCTCACCCGCCACCCCTTCATCTGGTTCAACCGCAAGACCTGGGCCGGAAGCGGCATCGAGGCGGAGCTTGCCCGCCGCGGCCTCAGCGTCGAGTCGGACATCGAGGTCGATTCGCTCGAAGCCATCGCCTCGCTCGTCTCGGCCGGGCTCGGCGTCTCCATCGTGCCGGTCTCGAAGGGCGCGCGGCCCTTCCCGCCGGGGCTGCGCGCCGTCCCCTTCGGCGGCTATGCGCGGGAGATCGGCGCCCTCGTCGCCCCCGGCGCCGCGCCGGAGCCGCTGGTCGAGACGCTGCTCGCCGCGCTCCGCTCCGTCTGATCGCAAGCTCCGCTCACGCAAAGCGTTCAGACAACTCGCTTTCAACAGGCATGCTTGAGGAATATGCTCCTCACGGCTTCGTGAGGAGACGGTGATGTACGATGAGGGGCGGGAACGCGGCCCGTGGTTCGGCCTCACGCCGGATCAGGAGGCGATCCGGGACCGGGCGCGGAAGGTCGCCGAGGAGGTCGCCGCGCCGCTCGCCGCGGAGACCGACCGGAACGAGGCCTATCCCTGGCCGGTCGTCGAGGCGCTGACCGAAGCCGGGCTGATGGGCCAGACCGTGCCGGTCGAACTCGGCGGGCCGGGCCGCAGCTATTTCGACACCGTCCTCGCCATCGAGGAACTGGCCCGCATCTGCGGCGTCTCCGGCCGGATCGTGGTCGAGGGCAACATGGGCGCGGTCGGCGCGATCATCGCCTATGGCTCGCCGGCGCAGCGGAAGCTCGCGGCCGAACATGTCCTCTCGGGCGACAAGCCCGCCATCCTCATCACCGAGCCCGAAGCAGGCAGCGCGGCGACCGAGATGCAGGCGACCGCGCGCCGCGAGGGCGGCGAATGGGTGCTCGAAGGCAAGAAACACTGGATCACCGGCGGCGGCGTCTCCCGCCTCCACCTCATCTTCGCCCGCGTGATCGAGGACGGCGCGGAGAAGGGAATCGGCGGCTTCATCGCCTTCAAGGGCGAGGCGGGCCTCACCATCGCCGCGCGGGAGCCGACGATGGGCCTTCGCGGCATCCCCGAGACTGAGGTGCGCTTCGAGGGCCTTCGGCTGCCGGCGGACAGGTTGCTGGCCCCGCCCGAAGGGCTCCGCCGCGGCTTCGCCGGCCTCATGAACGCCTACAACGCGCAGCGCGTCGGCGCCGCCACGGTGGCGCTCGGCCTCGCCCGCGGCGCCTTCGAGACGGCGCGGGACTTCGCGAAGCGGCGGGAGCAGTTCGGCCGCCCCATCGCGGAGTTCCAGGGCCTCCAGTGGATGCTCGCCGACATGGCGATGAAGGTGGAGTCGGCGCGCCTGATGGTCTGGCGCGCCGCGCTCTCGGCGGAGACGACCGGAACCGGCTTCCCCGACCCGCTCCTCGCCGCACAGGCGAAGATCGTCGCCTCGGAGACGGCGGTGGAGGTGACGAACGCCGCGCTCCAGCTTCACGGCGCCGCCGGCTACAGCCGCCGCAACCCGATCGAGCGCATGGTGCGGGACGCGCGGATGTTCACGATCGGGGGAGGCACCGCGCAGATGCTTCGCAACCTGGTCGCCGGGCGCATATTGGGCATGAAGACGCCGCAGACCCGCGGCGGCTACCTGCCGGAGGCGAACGGGGCCGAATGAGAGACACCGGGGCGGCGGCCGAAACCGCGTCCGACGCCATCGCGCAGCGGCTGGCGGAAGCCGGCTGCCGCCACGCCTTCGGCATTCCGGGCGGCGAAGTGCTGGCGCTGATGGACGCGCTCCAGCGCGCCGGCATCGGCGTCACGCTCTCGAAGCACGAGCACGGCGCCGGCTTCATGGCCGAGGGCGCGTGGCACGCCACCGGCGCGCCGGGGATCCTCTTCGCCACCATCGGCCCCGGCCTCGCCAACGCCGCCAACGCGATCGCCAACGCCTGGCAGGATCGGGTGCCGCTGATCGTGCTGACGGGCTGCGTGCCGCCCGTCGAGGCGATGACCTATACCCATCAGGTCTTCGACCATGTGCGCTTCCTGGAGCCGGTGACGAAGGCCGCCTTCCGGGTGGAGCGGGGGACCGCCGCGCTCGCCATTGACAAGGCGCTGAAGATCGCCACCACCGGCCGCCCCGGCCCGGTGCTGCTCGACGTGCCGACCGACATCCAGCGGGAGGCCGGCCCCTTCCACATCTCCCGCCACGGGCCGGAAGCGGCGATGGCGCCCGCCGGCCCCGGCCTCGCCCTCGCCCGCCGCTGGTTGGAAGAGGCGGAGCGCCCTCTCGTCCTCGCCGGGCTCGACGTCTTGACCGAGGGCGCCGGCCCCGCCGTCGAGGCCTTCTGCCGCCGCTTCGGCGCGCCGGTGATCCCCGCCTACAAGGCGAAGGGCGTCGTGCCGGAGGCGGACCCGCTCTCCGTCGGCGCCGCGGGCCTCTCGCCGCTCGCCGACAGGGAGCTTCTGCCGCTCCTCCGCGCCTCCGATTGCGTGATCCTCGCCGGCTATGACCCGATCGAGATGCGGATCGGCTGGCGCGACCCGTTCGCGGAAGGCCAGCGCGTCATCGACATCGCCGCGGTTCCGAACACCCATTACATGCACCAGGCCGCGCTCAACGTGACCGGCAGCGTCGCCGCCAGCCTCGCCGCCATCGCCGAGGGGATCGAGCCTCGCGCCGCATGGCCGGGCGGCGAGCCGGCCGCCGCGAAGGCCCGGCTCCACGCCGCCTTCCGGCGCGACGAGGACTGGGGCCCCGCCGCCATCGCCGACGAGGCGCGGAAGGCGCTGCCCGCGGGCGGCGTCGCCACCGTCGACAGCGGCGCGCACCGCATCGTCCTCTCCCATGTCTGGGAGTCGGACCATGTCGGCGGGCTGCTCCAGTCCACCGGCCTTTGCACCATGTCGACCGCGGTGCCGCTCGCCATCGGCCGCAAGCTCGCGGAGCCCGACCGGCCGGTGATCGCCTTCGTCGGCGACGCCGGGCTCGAGATGGGCCTTGGCGAGCTCGCCACCGCGCGCGATCTCGGCCTTGCCCTTCCCGTCATCGTTTTCGTGGATCGTCAGCTCGCCCTCATCGAGCTGAAGCAGCGCGCGAACGGCATGGACAATCTCGGCGTCGAGTTCCCCGGCACCGACTTTGCCGCCGTCGCGAAGGCGCTCGGCGGCTGGGGCGAGACTGTCACGAATCGCACGGCCCTTCACGAGGCCGTCACCGCCGCTTTCCGACGCCCCACCTTCACGCTCATCTCCGCGATGATCGGGAGGAACGCCTATGATGGACGGATCTAGCGGTTTCGGTCGGAGACAGCAGGGCGGGGACCTTCGCGGCGCGCCGCTCTCCTATGCGCATCCCGAGGCGGTGGAAGGCTTCGAGCGCGCGCTGGAGATGACCCTCGCCTTCCGCGGCGACGCGGTGGCGGAGATCGACCGGGTGCTGGAGAACCACCCGGACTTCATCATGGGCTGGCTCTTCAAGGCCGGCTGGCTCTCACAGGCGATGGAGACGCGCGTTTATGGCGAGATGGTCGCCGCGCTCCGCGAGGCGGAGCGGCTCGCCGGCCGCGCCAACGAGCGCGAGCGCGGCCACCTCGCCGCGATCCGCGCCTGGGTCCGCGGCGATTTCTTCGGCGCGGCGCAGGAATGGGAGAAGGTGCTGGTCGCCTGCCCGTTCGACCTTTTCGCGCTGGAACTGGTGCACCTGACAGACGTCCTCCTCGGCGACGTCGCCGGCCAGCGGGACGTGGTGGCGCGGGTCTTCAACCTCTGGGACGAGGGCGTGCCGGGCTATGAATTCGTCCTCGGGTTCTACGCCTTCGGGCTGGAAGAGAACCGGGACTTCGCCCAGGCGGAAGAGATCGGCCGCCAGGCGCTCTGCCTCCGGCCGGACCATCCCTACGCCGTCCACGCCGTCTCCCATGTGATGGAGATGAAGGGCCGGCAGCGCGGCGGCGTCCGCTTCATGAAAGAGCATGAGGCGCGCTGGGGCGGCTCCAACTTCTCCAACCACCTCTGGTGGCACACCGCGCTTTTCCATCTCGACGTGGAGGAGACCGGCAAGGTCCTCTCGATCTACGACGCGCACCTGAATTCCGAGGGCAAGGCGGGGGACCGCTACGAGGAGCTGGATGCGGCCGCCCTCCTTTGGCGGCTGAACCTCGTCGGCGCCGATGTCGGCGACCGCTGGCGCTGGCTCGCCGACAAGTGGGAGCCCGCGGCGCAGGACACGCTCTACGCCTTCAACGATGTCCACGCGATGATGTGCTTCGTCGCCGACGGGCGGCGGGAGGCGGAGCGCGCCCTTCTCTCCGCCAACGAGCGCTATGTCGAAAGCGCCTCCGACGCCAACGTGGCGATGAGCCGGGAGATCGGCCTGCCGTTCTGCCTCGCAATGCAGGACTTCCGGGCCGAGCGCTACGGCGCCTGCGTCGACCGGCTGCTGCCGGTCCGCTACCTGACGCACCGGCTCGGCGGCTCCTTCGCGCAGCGCGACGTGATCGGCTGGACCCTGCTCGAAGCGGCGCTCCGGGCGAAGCGGTTCGACCTCGCCCTCGGCCTCGCCAATGAGCGGGCGATGCTGAAGCCGACCTCGGCGCAGAACTGGCGCTGTGTAGCCCGCGCCTTCCGCGGCCTCGGCGAGATCGGCCGGGCGGACCGGGCCGAAGCCCGCGCCGCCTCTCTCGTCGAAGCCTGAGCCGGGCGCGGCCGGGAGGGCGCCGCGCCCGGCCGGCGCCCCTCAGATTTCGCCGCGGGACATCATGCCGGAGATCGTCTCCGCCTGACGGATCGCCAGCGCGACGATCGTCAGCGTCGGGTTCTCCGCGGCGCCGGTGGTGAACTGGGAGCCGTCGGAGACGAAGAGGTTCTTCACGTCGTGGGTCTGGCCCCACTTGTTCACCACGCCGTCCCGCGCATTCTCGCTCATCCGGTTGGTGCCGAGATTATGGGTCGAGGGGTAGGGCGGGGTCGGGAAGGTGCGCGTCGCGCCCACGGCCTCGTAGATCGCCTGGCCCTGCCTGTAGGCGTGGTTCCGCATCGCGATGTCGTTCGGGTGGTCCGAGAAGTTGACGTTCGCGACCGGGTTTCCGAACCGGTCCTTGACCTCGTGGTTGAGGGTGACGCGGTTGGTTTCCTGCGGCATGTCCTCGCCAACGATCCACATGCCCGCCATGCTGTCGTAATGGTCGAGCGCGGTGGTGAATTCCCGCCCCCAGGCGCCGGGGTCGAGGAAGGCCGCCATGAACGGCAGGCCGAGCGAAAGCGTCTCCAGCTCATAGCCGCCGACGAAGCCGCGCGACGGGTCGTGCCGCGCCTCGTCCTGCACGATGCCGGCCATGGTGGTGCCGCGCCACATCTTCACCGGCTTGTCGAAGACGGCGTAGACCGAGCCGGTCATGTGCCGCATGTAGTTGCGGCCGACCTGCCCCGAGGAGTTCGCCAGCCCGTCCGGGAACATCGCGCTTTCCGAGAGGAGGAGGAGGCGCGGGCTCTCGAACGAGTTGCCGGCGACGCAGACCACGCGCGCCGCCTGCCGCTGCAACGCCCCGGTCTCGTCGGCGTAGACGACGCCGGTCACCTTGCCGCTCGCGTCATGCTCGATGCGGACGGCCTGCGCCCTCTCCCGCACTTCGAGATTGCCGGTCTCCTCGCCCTTCGGGATGTCGGTATAGGCGGCGGACCATTTCGCCCCCCACTTGCAGCCCTGGAAGCAGAACCCGGTCTGCTGGCAGGAGGGGCGGCCGTCGCCTTCGACGGAGTTGATCGCCATCCGCCCGGTATGGACCTCCTTGTAGCCGAGCGCCTTCGCGCCCTTCTCGAAGATCTTGAAGTTGTTGTTGCCGGGAAGGCCGGGCCGGTCCCCGGTCCGGGTCACGCCGAGCTTCGACTCCGCCTTCTCGTACCAGGGCGCCATCTCGGCCGCGTCGATCGGCCAGTCGATGAGGTTCGCGCCGGTGACGTCGCCATAGGTCGTCCGCGCCTTCCACTCGTGCTCCTGGAAGCGGAGCGAGGCGCCGGCCCAGTGGGTGGTGGTGCCGCCGACCGCCTTCACGATCCAGGCCGGCAGGCCGGAAAAATCCTTCGCCACCCGCCAGTCGCCCGAGGTGGTGCGCGGGTCGGTCCAGGCGAGCTGCCCGAAGCTTTCCCATTCGTCGTTGACGTAATCCTCGGGGAGGTAGCGCCCCCCCGCCTCGAGCGCCACGACCTTCACGCCCTTCTGCGCGAGTTCGTTGGAAAGGACGCCGCCGCCGGCGCCGGTGCCGATGACGACGACCACGCTGTCGTCATTCAGGTCGAATTTGGCCGCCATGATGCGATCCTCCCCGTCAGAGCCAGTCGATGTCGTCGAAGCCGCGGTCGATGTAACCGCCCTGGGAGAAGCTCTCTCCCTCGTAGCCGAAGATCGGCCAGACCTCCTTGTTGTTGTAGAGCCCGGTGACGAGCCCGCCGCGCACCGCCTGGAAGAAGCCGCTAGCCTCCATCGAGCGGAGGATCTCCACCCGCTCCCGCTCCCAGCCGATCGAGAGGTAGTCGGCATGGCCGCGGCCCTGCGCGGCGGCGTCGAGCGCGGCGATCCCGGCCTCGACGGCGGGGGCGGCCTCGGCCGTGTCGTGGCCCATGACGGCGACGGCGTAGAACCGATCCGCCACCTGGTCGTGCGGATAGATGTCCCGCGCCATGGCGATCAGCGTCGCCATCGTCTTCGGCTTGAGCGCCTTCGTCTCCATCGCCCATGCCGCGTCCTTCCCCGCGACGAAGCCGGGGCCGACGACGAAGGCGGCGCCTGCCGCGACGGAGCGGGCGAGAAGCTGGCGCCGGGTGAGCGCCCGTCTCGGTTCCTGGTAGGTCATTTCTTCCCTTCCTCCCTTGTTTTCAGTCACTTGAAGCGGCCGCTGCGCTCCAGCACCTCGATCTCGTAGCCATCGGGGTCGGCGACGAAGAAGAACCGCCCGACGAGCGTTCCGTCGGGCGCGAAGGTGACGAGCTTCCTCGGGTTCAGCCCCTCGGCCGTGAAGCGGGCGTGCTCCGCCTCGAGATCGGCGACCGAGACGGCGAGATGGCCGTAGCCGTTGCCGCGGTCATAGGGCTCGGTCCGCCCCTTGTTGACGGTGAGCTCGACCTCGAATTCGCTCTCGGCGTTCGAGAGATAGACGAGGGTGAAGCTCTCGAAATCGAGCCGGTCGGCGACCGAAAGGCCGAACGCCTTCCGGTAGAACTCGACCGAGCGCGCCTCGTCGAGCACGCGAATCATGCTGTGTATGGCCTTCGCCATGCGCCCTCCCATGAGCTTTCGGGAAAGGCTAGGCGCGGCGTTCCGGCGGCGGGTAGTAGCCGTTTACTACGCGGCCGGTTTCGGCGCCGGACGGCTACTCGGCGGCGAGAAGCGGCTCCCGCCCGGCGGCGAGCCCGGCCTCGCGCAGGAGGCACGCGCAGCGGAGCAGGGATGTGAAGTTCTGCGGTTCGCCTTTGAGTTCAATCACTTCGCCGTGGAGCTTGGAGAGGAAGGCGGGCGTGGTGCAGCCTTCCTCGGCGGCGATCTCGTCGAGGATCGCCCAGAAGGCGTTCTCGAGACGGATCGAGGTGCTCTGGCCGTTGAGGCGCAGGCGGCGCGTGGTGAGCTCGTAGCGGGACGGGTCCTGCCCCGCGAAGATTCGGCACATGGCGTTCCTCCGGTCGCGGGCGGCGTCTGGCGGCCGCCTCGGTGCGGAATGATGCGCCCGGCCCGGCCCCGCGTGAACCCCCGCCGGGCCGGCGCCCTGCCCGGACTATTCCGCCGCCCGCGGCAGGGGGCTGGGCGCCTCGCCCTCGAAGTCGAAGCTTTCGAGCCGCTCGGCCCGCCCGCCGGCCTTCGCCGCGGAGGTCTTGATCCGCTCCACGTCCTGCCGGGCCTGCTCGAAATGCCGGTCGAGCGCGGCGACGCGCTCGACAAGGCGGCTCACATCGCCGGTCAGGAGCGAAAGTTCCCGCCGGATCGCCCCGGCCTGCGCCCGCATCCGCGCGTCCTTCAGGATCGCCCGCATCGTGTTGAGCGTCGCCATGCAGGTGGTGGGGGAGACGATCCAGACCCGCCGCGCGAAGCCTTCCCGCACCACGTCGGCGAAGCCGGAATGGAGCTCGGCATAGACGGCCTCGGAGGGGAGGAACATCAGCGCGCCCTCCGCCGTCTCCTCCGGAATGATGTAGCGCTCGGCGATGGCGCGGACATGCGCCTGCACCGCCGCGCGGAAGGCGCGGGCGGCCTCCGCCTTCTCCCGCTCCGTCGCGGCGGCCCTGAGCGCCTCGAAGGCTTCGAGCGGGAACTTCGCGTCCACCGCGATCGGGCCGGGCGGGTTCGGCAGGTGGATCAGGCAATCCGCCCGGCGGCCGTTCGAAAGCGTCGCCTGCAGCGAATAGGCGTCCGGCGGCAAGGCCTTGGCCACGATGTCGGCGAGCTGGATCTCGCCGAAGGCGCCGCGGGCCTGTTTGTTCGAGAGGATGTCCTGGAGCGACAGCACGTCGACCGAAAGCTTCTCGATCTTGGTCTGCGCCCGGTCGATGGCGGCGAGCCGTTCCTGCAGTTCGGCGAGGCTCCGCGTCGTGCGCTGGGAGGCGCCGTGGAGCGTCTCCCCCATCGACTTCTGCACCTCTTCGAGCCGCCGCTCCATCGCCTCGACCATCCGCGCCTGCGCCATCGCCTGCGCCTCGGAGACATGCCGGAGCCCGCCGGCGAGCTGGTGCTGCCCGGCGTCGAGCGCCTTCACGGCGCCGCCAAGATCGGCCAGCGCCGCGGCCAGCGGCTCCGCCGCCCGCGCGCCCCGCTTCGCCGCCCGGATCGCCGCAAGAAGGCCGAGGAGGAGGATCAGCGTCAGCGCCCCGCCGGCGAGGAGCGCGAGGCGGAGCGGCTCGGCGAAGAGCTGGTCGATCTCCGGGCTCATCGCCGCGCGAAGAGCTTTTCGATCTCGGCGAGGGAAAGGCTGACCGAGGTCGGCCGGCCATGGTTGCAGCGGGCGGAGGCCGGCTCCGCCTCCATCTCGCGAAGGAGCGCGTTCATCTCCTCGACGTTCAGCCGCCGCCCCGCCCGCACCGAGCCGTGGCAGGCGACGCGGGAGAGGACGGCGTGGAGCTTCGCCTCCACCGCCGAGCTCTCATCCTCCGCCAGCGCGTCCGCCACGTCGCGAAGGAGCGGCGCGGCGGCGCAGCGGCCGAGGAGCGCCGGCGTCTCCCGCACCAGCACCGCGCCGGCGCCGAAGGGCTCGACCGCGAGGCCGAGCCGCGCCAGTTCCGCTGCCGCATCCGCCACCCGCGCCGCATCCTCCTCGCCAAGCTCGACGATCTCGGGGAGGAGCAGCGTCTGTCCCGCCGCCCCGCCCGCCGCGAGCGCCGCCTTCAGCTTCTCGAAGACCAGCCGCTCATGCGCCGCGTGTGCGTCCACCAGCACGACGCCGGTTTCGGTCTGGGCGAGGATATAGGTTTCGTGGATCTGCGCCCGCGCCGCGCCGAGCGGGCGGGACAGCGCCTCGTGCGCCGGCGCCTCCGTCGCGGCCGGGGCGGGCGCCGAGGGCGGGAACTGGAAATCGGCCGCCGCCTCGCGGAGCCCGGCCGAGGGCCTCGCCGGAAGCCGCCAGGAATAGGCGGGCGCCGCCGCCTCGGGCGCGCCGCCGAGCGCGCCGGGCGCAAAGGCGCGGAGCGCGGCTTCCGCCTCCGGCGCGGCGGTCCGGTGCCCCGCCTCTGCGAGCGCGTGACGGAGCGCCGAGACGACGAGCCCGCGCGCGAGGCCCGGTTCGCGGAACCGCACTTCGGTCTTGGCCGGGTGAACGTTGACATCAACGCGCTCCGGCTCGCAGTCGAGGAAGAGCGCGGCGGCCGGCCGCCGGTCCCGCGGCAGGAGGTCGGCGTAGGCGGCGCGGAGCGCGCCGAGGAGGAGCCGGTCCGCCACCGGCCGCCCGTTCACGAAAAGGAACTGCTGCCGGTCGGAGCCGCGGGCGTAGCTCGGCAGCGCCGCCCAGCCCGAAAGCCGCAGCCCCTCCCGCTCCGCGTCGATCTCGATGGCGCTCTCGGCGAAGTCCCGCCCGAGCACGCGGCGGAGCCGGGCGAGCCGCGCCGCCGCCTCGTCCCCCGCCTCCGGCTCGGCGCGGAAGATCACGCGGCCCTCGCCGCCGGTGAGGTCGGTCAGGGTAAAGCCGACCCGCGGCGCCGACATGGCGAGGCGCTTCACCGTCTCGCCGATCGCCTGCGCCTCGGCCCGGTCGGTGCTTAGGAACTTGAGCCGCGCCGGCGTGGCGAAGAAGAGGTCTCGCAGCTCCGCCTCGGTGCCCGCGCCGCGCGCCGCGGGGCGGACCGGCAGCACGTCCCCGCCCCGCGCCTCGATCTCCCAGGCGCCGTCGCCGCCCCGCGCCCGGCTGACGAGCCGGAGCCGGCCCACCGCCGCCATCGAGGGCAGCGCCTCGCCGCGGAACCCGAGGGTGCGGATCGCCAGAAGGTCCTGGCCGTCGGTCTTCGAGGTGGCGTGCCGGAGCAGGGCGAGCGGCAACTCCGCCGCGCTCATCCCCTCGCCGTCGTCGGAGACGCGGAGCAGCGTCTTGCCGCCATCGGCGAAAGCGATCTCGATTCGCCGCGCCCCGGCGTCGAGCGCGTTCTCCACCAGCTCCTTCGCCGCGGAGGCGGGCCGCTCCACCACTTCGCCGGCCGCGATCCGGTTCGCGGCGGCCTCCGGCAACAGGCGGATTCGCGGCCCGACCGGCTCAGCCCGGCCTATCTTGTGGTCGAGGGCGTTCATGGCGCCAGCCATAGCATGCGGTCCCCCGCGACGCCACGGAGATTGCCGACGAAGCGGCGGCATGTGAGCATCCATCGCCATGGCCGAGACCGAACTCAAGATCGTGATCGACCGGGAGACCGCCCGCGACCTCTGGAAGCGGGCCGCCGCCCTCGGCCTCGCCGCCGCCCAGCCCCGCCCGAAGACGCTCCGCTCGATCTATTTCGACGCGCCGGGCCTGCCGCTCTCGAAGGCCGGAATTGCGCTCCGCCTCCGGCGCGACGGCCGCCGCTGGATCCAGACGGCGAAGGCCAAGGGCGCGCTCCATAGCGGCCTCTCCCGCGTCGAGGAGGACGAGGCGCCGGCCCCCGGCGGCCGTCTCGACCCGGCGCGAATCGCCGACGAGGGCCTGCGCGCCGACATCGAGGCGGTGACGGCCGTCGCCCCGCTCGCCCCGGTCTGCGAGACCCGGATCCGCCGCGCCGCCGGCCTGATCGAGGGGCCGGGCGGCCTCAGGGCCGAGCTTGCCGTCGACGACGGGGAGATCGTCGCCGGCGAGCGGGCGGAGCCCTTCCGCGAGGCCGAGATCGAGCTGAAGGCCGGGCCCGTCGCCGGCCTCTTCGACGTGGCGCTGCGGCTCTTCCCGGAAGGCGGGCTCCGCTTCTCCCGCCTGTCGAAGGCGGCGCGCGGCCTTCTCCTCGCCGCCGAGGGGCGGATCGAGCCGGCGCCCGGGCCGCGCAACGCCGCCGCGATCGCGCTCCCGCGCGAGGGGACCGCCGAGGCCGCGGCGCAGGCCTGCCTCCGCGAATGTCTTGGCCAGATCGCCGACAACATGGCCTTCGCCGCCGAACACGACGCGAAGGAGGGGCCGCACCAGCTTCGCGTCGGGCTCCGCCGGCTCCGCTCCGCGCTCGGGCTCTTCGCCCCGGCGATCGGCGGCGCCGAGGCGGACCGGCTCGGCGAGGAGGCGCGCTGGCTCGCCGGCGAGGCCGGGGCGCTCCGCGACCTCGACGTGCTGACGGAGGAGATCGTTGCCCCCGCCGCGAAGGCGACGCCGGAGGAGCCGGGCTTCGCGCCGCTTCTCGCCGCGCTGGAGCGGCGGCGGGTCGAGACCCGCGCGCATCTTCGCGCCGCGCTCCGCAGCGGCCGGGCGCAGGCCTTCCTCCTCCACCTCGCGCGCTTCGTCGAATGCCGCGGCTGGCTCGACCCTTCGGACCTCTCGCAAACCGAACGGCTCGCCCAGCCGGCGCCGGCGCTGGCCGATGCGGCGCTCGAACGCGCCTGGCGGCGCGCGGCGAAGCGGGCGAAGGGCCTCGCCGCGCTCGACATCGAGGCCCGGCACGATCTTCGGAAGGCGCTGAAGCGGCTCCGCTACACCATCGAATTCCTCGCCTCCCTCTACGGCGAGAAGCGCGTCGCGGTCTTCGTGAAGCGGCTGAAGGCGCTGCAGGATGTCTTCGGCGCCCTCAACGACCACGCGACAGCCGAGGCGACGTTGGCCGGCCGGAACGCTCCCGCCGAGGCGGACGCCGGGGCGCAGCGGGCCGCCGGGCGGGTGCTCGGCGCCGGCGCCGCGAAGGCCGAGGCGGACTGGGCGAAGGCCGCCGCGCATTGGCGCGCGCTGGCGAAGGAGCGGCCCTTCTGGGGCTGAACCTCGCCGCTTCTGCCTCCCCGAAAACTGCGAATACCGGCGCTTCATTCAATTTGAGATGATTTGTCGCCAGTAACGAACCGTTAACCACTGATCGCGGAGACTGACCATGCGGCATGGCATTTTGACGCAACTCGCGGCGATCCGTCGCGAAGCGGCGGAGGAAGGCTGCACCGAGCTCGCGGAGGCAGTCGACGTCGCGATCCTCGTGGCCGCCAAGGCGCAGATTGATAGCGCCTGCGCCACGATGGACGGGGTTCATGTCGAAATCGAATTCACTGGGCGAGATCGTGGAAAGGTTGTCACGCATCCCCGATTTGTCGGGGCTTGGCGACGTCATTGAGGCGATCCGGGCGACCTACGACGTCGATCACGTCTACTACTACGCCATCTCCCTCGGGCTCGACGCGCCCTCGCAGAGCGCCGCGACCGGCGGCGGCCTGGTGCGGGACCAGGGCATCTGGCGGCGGGACGGGCGCTCCATCGGCGCCCTCTCCTACACGCCGGACTGGATCCACCGCTATTTCGAGGCGCGCTACGATGCGATCGACCCGGTGACGGCGAGCGCCGCGCTCTCCTTTGCGCCGGTGGACTGGGCGGAGCTCGACTGGGGCGCCGCGCCGCGCCGGCGGTTCCGCGGCGAGGCGGGGGAGCACGGCGTCGGCAACCAGGGCTACACGGTGCCGGTGCGCGGCCCGGGCGGCCAGTTCGCGCTCTTCACCGTCAACAAGGCCTGCCGGCCGGCCGACTGGGCCCGCCTCCTCTGCGACTGGCGCTCCGATTTCATGCTGCTCGCCCATTACACGCACCAGCAGGCGCTCCGCCTCGCCGGGGTCGCGCCGAAATCTGCGCCGTCGCTTTCGCCGCGGGAGCGGGACGCGCTCTCCCTCCTCGCCGCCGGGCACGCCCGGGCGCGGGCGGCGGAGCGGCTCGGCATCTCGGAGAACACGCTCCGGGTCTATGTCGACAGCGCGCGCCACAAGCTCGGCGCGCTCAACATCCCGCACGCCATCGCGCTGGCGGCGCATCGGGGCGTCATCACCCCGCAATAGCCGGCGCGCCGGCGATTCCGATTCTGCCGAACCCCGTTGCGCGTGTTGAAATAATGCAACGTACGCAGCAACTTAAGTAAAATCTCAGAGCTTTGC
>CALFYQ010000462.1 GCA_937952085.1 uncultured Paracoccaceae bacterium
GGCGGCCTGCTCGGGCGTGCGGAGGGTCTTTTCGGGCGCCGTGCGCTTCGACGTGGCGCTTCGCCCTGCCGAGGCGGGTGGGACGGAGCCCTGCCTCGGCGAGTACCGGCCGATTTCCGGCCACCGGGTCGAGAGCCCGGGCGTCGATCGCCTGCGCGCCGAGGGGTTGGGGTTCCGGCTCTTCGAAATCGCCCCGGGCCTCTGGGCGCCGGATCGGATCGCCGCGCCAACCAGCTTCGGCGAACTCGCCTTCCGCCGCCGCAGCGGGTCCTGACAGGGCTTGTTAACCATGCGTTAATCGCGTTTACCGCATAAGACGTCCTTCGCGACGCGCACAGGTGAAGCCATGTCGAAAGCAGGGTTCGACGACGCGCCGGCGCAGGGCCTCGGCCCGATGGCGATGGCCTCGGCCGCAGGTCTCTGCCTGATCGGCGCCGGTCTCCTGGTCGTCGCGGCATTCGATCTCGCCCTGGCGGCGTCCTGGGCCTCCGCCTTCGCAGCGCTCGGGGCGTGCGTTTCGCTCCTCTCCGCCTGGCTCGTCGTCGCGCGCGCGCGGGAGGCGGGGCGGTCGCCGAGCCCTGAAGCGGCTTTCGACGCCCTACTGGCGCAGCCTGGCGCGGCGGCCGCGGCGCTCACCGACGCGGCGGGGCGCATCCGCGCCGCGAATTCCGAATTTGGCGCCGCGCCGGGTGAGATGGTGGACCGGGCGCTCTCCCGGATCCTGCCCGAGGCCGAAGCCGCTTCCGCCGCCTATCGCGTCGCCGCCGCGGCGGCCCGGGACGGCGCGGGCGAGGAGCTTCGCCCGCTTCGCGATGGCGACGTGGCCGGGCTCCGCACGCTCCGTCTCGGCGGCGGGGCGGGCCTCCTCTGGAGCCTTTCCGTCGCCGCCGAGGCGGAACGCGCGGGCGCGGCGCCGCTCATCCGCCGCGCCGCGGGCGGCGCCGTGATTCACCTCAACGGGGCTGCGAAGGCGCTGGCCGAAGCCGATCGCGCCGCCGCGCTCGAGGCGCTGGACGCCGCGCGCGCCGGCGGGCGCGACTTCGCCGAGGCGCATCTCCCCGATCGCGGGCCGGTCGCCGTCGTCTCGGTTCCGGCGCCCGGCGGATGCGAGGACGCCGTGATCGTCCCGCTCCGCCCGATCTCGGCGCCGGGCTTCTTCGAGGCGGCGCCGGTGGCGCTCGCGCGGATCGCGCTCGACGGCGCGATCGAGGCGGTGAACCCGCCGGCGCGGGCGCTGCTCGGCGGCGGCGCCGAGGCCGGCGCGGCCTTCAGCGACCTCGTCGAGGGGCTCGGCCGTCCGATCTCGGCGCGGCTCGCCGAGGCCGCCGAAGGCCGCGGGGCGGGCCGGGCCGATCTCGCCCGCGCGGTCCGCCGCGACCGCGACCTCTATCTCCAGATCGCGCTGAAGCGGATGGAGGCGCCGGAAGGCCCCTCGATCCTCGCGGTGATAGCCGACGCCACCGACATGGAAGCGCGTGAGCGTCAGTTCGTGCAGAGCCAGAAAATGCAGGCGGTGGGCCAACTCGCCGGCGGCGTGGCGCACGACTTCAACAACCTCCTCACCGCGATCCTCGGCCATTGCGACCTGATGGCGCTTCGCCGGGACGAAACCGACCCGGATTTCGACGATCTCCAGCAGATCAGGCAGAACGCCAACCGCGCCGCGGCGCTGGTGCGCCAGCTTCTGGCCTTCTCCCGCCAGCAGAAGCTCGATCCGCAGGCGGTGGACATGGCCGATCTCGTCGGCGAGCTCAGCCACCTGCTCGGCCGGCTGATCGGCGAGCGCGTGACGCTGAAGGTGGAGACCGGGCCGGACCTCTGGCCCGTCTGGGCCGATGCGCGACAACTCGAGCAGGTGATCCTCAACCTCGTGGTCAACGCGCGGGACGCGATGCCCGAGGGCGGCGAGATCTCCGTCTCCTGCCGCAATCTGTCGCTGCGCGAGGAGCTGCGTCGGGACCGGGCGGTCGCCCATGTCGGCGACTATGTGGAGATCCGCATCGCCGATCAGGGCGTCGGCATGTCGGAGGACGTGCGCGCCAAGATCTTCGAGCCCTTCTTCACGACCAAGCGCCCGGGCGAGGGCACCGGGCTCGGCCTTTCCACCGCCTACGGCATCGTCAAGCAGACCGGCGGCTTCATTTTCGTCGACAGCGCGCCGGGCCGGGGCGCGATCTTCACCGTGATGATTCCCCGCCGCCTCGGCGAGGCCGCGGCCCCGCGCCGCTCGGTGAAGCCGACGGCCGATCTTTCGGGCTCCGGCCGGCTCCTTCTCGTCGAGGACGAGGCGCCGGTGCGCGCTTTCGCGGCGCGGGCGCTCCGGCTCCGCGGGTACGAGGTGGTGGAGGCGGAAAGCGCGGAGGCGGCGCTGACGATCCTCGACGCGCCGGATTTCGAGGTGGATCTCGTCATCTCCGACGTGGTGATGCCGGGCATGGACGGCCCGACCTGGATCCGCCAGGCGCGTCTCGCCCGGCCGAATCTCGCGGTTGTCTTCACCTCCGGCTACTCCGAGGACGTGTTCCGCAAGGGGCTCAACGGCCTCGACAACTGCGGCTTCCTGCCGAAGCCCTTCTCGCTCGACGATCTCGCTTCGGCGGTGAAGGCGCGGCTCGCCGCCTCGCCGGCCTCCGCGGCGGCCTGAACCTGGTCTGAAAACTGCCCTCAAGACGAAGATAGTTGTTCCCTTTGCGTTCGATTCTGGATAGAACAAAAAAAGAACCACGGGGCGATCCCGTTGCGGCGCGAGAGGGAATCCGCGATGACGCAGAACGTGCTCGAACTGGCGGGAAGACGTGAGATGGACAAGGCGAAGGCGCTCGAATCGGCATTGGCGCAAATCGAGCGGAGCTTCGGCAAGGGCTCGATCATGCGCCTCGGCCAGCGTGACGCGGCGATGGACATCGCGGCGATCTCGACGGGCTCGATCGGCCTCGACATCGCGCTCGGCATCGGCGGTCTGCCGAAGGGCCGCGTGATCGAGATCTACGGACCGGAGAGTTCGGGCAAGACCACGCTCGCGCTCCACGTCATCGCGGAGGAGCAGAAGAACGGTGGCGTCTGCGCCTTCGTCGACGCGGAGCACGCGCTCGATCCGTCCTATGCCCGCAAGCTCGGCGTCGACATCGACGAGTTGCTGATCTCCCAGCCTGACGCCGGCGAGCAGGCGCTCGAGATCACCGATACGCTGGTCCGCTCCGGCGCCGTCTCGGTCGTGGTGGTCGATTCGGTCGCGGCGCTCACCCCGCGCGCCGAGCTTGAGGGCGACATGGGCGACGCGACGGTCGGCGCCCAGGCGCGGCTGATGAGCCAGGCGATGAGAAAGCTCACCGCCTCGATCTCCCGCTCCAAGTGCATGGTCATCTTCATCAACCAGATCCGCGAGAAGATCGGCGTGATGTTCGGATCGCCCGAGACGACGACGGGCGGCAACGCGCTGAAGTTCTACGCCTCGGTCCGGCTCGACATCCGCCGCATCGGCTCGATCAAGGACCGCGACGAGGTCGTCGGCAACACGACGCGCGTGAAGGTGGTGAAGAACAAGGTCGCGCCGCCGTTCCGGCAGGTCGAGTTCGACATCATGTACGGCGAGGGCGTCTCCAAGACCGGCGAACTGATCGATCTCGGCGTGAAGGCCGGCGTGGTGGAGAAGTCCGGCTCCTGGTTCTCCTTCGCCGACGAGCGGATCGGGCAGGGGCGCGAGAACGCCAAGAACTTCCTGAAGGAGAACCCGCAGGTGGCGAAGTCGATCGAGGACAAGCTCCGCGCCGCCCACGGGCTCGACCTGTCGATGGCCGGCGACGACCCTGACCGGGCCGAGGGCGACGATATCGTCGAAAGCTGAGCCGCTCAGCCGCGACGATCGCGTCTCACTGAGAAAAGGGCCGGCGCTTCGTTCAGGAGCGGCGGCCCTTCTGCCGTCTTGTCGGATGGTTGCCGAGCGGCGCCGCGCTTCGCTGCTCCAACCACGATGCTCACGACTTTGCGGCGTCCTATTCCGGCGCGAAGGTAGGCAGCGTGGCGAGCGACGGCTCCCAAACCATCCTCGCAACGCGGGATGTCTCCCGACGCATCGTTTCGCCAACCACCCTGACAGGCGGTTCTGTGGACAGGCGCTGGCGCGTCGGCTAACACCGCCGCCGGCAGAAGCGCGGCGGCCTCCGCCGCCGGCGGGGGTAGCGAGCGGCGATGGTCAGCCTTTCCGACATTCGGGCGACGTTCTTCGACTATTTCGAACGCAACGGCCACACGCGGGTGGAAAGTTCTCCGCTCGTGCCGCGCAACGACCCGACGCTGATGTTCACCAACTCGGGCATGGTCCAGTTCAAGAACGTCTTCACCGGGCTGGAGAAACGCGACTATTCCCGCGCCGTCACCTCGCAGAAATGCGTCCGCGCCGGCGGCAAGCACAACGATCTCGACAATGTCGGCTACACCGCGCGGCACCACACCTTCTTCGAGATGCTGGGGAACTTCTCGTTCGGCGACTATTTCAAGTCGGACGCGATCCCGTTCGCCTGGGACCTGATCACCAAGGAATTCGGCCTGCCGAAGGAGAAGCTCCTCGTCACCGTCTACCATGACGACGAGGAGGCGGCCTCGATCTGGAAGAAGCATGCGGGCCTTTCCGACGACCGGATCATCCGCATCGCGACGACCGACAACTTCTGGTCGATGGGGCCAACCGGCCCCTGCGGCCCGTGCTCCGAGATCTTCTACGACCACGGCGCGCATATCCCCGGCGGCCCGCCGGGCAGCCCGGACGAGGACGGCGACCGGTTCATCGAGATCTGGAACCTCGTCTTCATGCAGTTCGAGCAGCATGCCGACGGCGCGCGCACGAACCTGCCGCGCCCCTCGATCGACACCGGCATGGGCCTCGAGCGGATCGGCGCCGTGCTTCAGGGCAAGCACGACAACTACGACACCGACTTGATGCGGGCGCTGATCGAGGCGTCGGCGAACCTCACCGACGGCGCGCCGGACGGGCCGGGCCGCATCCATCACCGGGTGATCGCCGACCATCTGCGGTCCACCAGCTTCCTGATCGGGGACGGCGTGCTGCCCTCGAACGAGGGCCGCGGTTATGTCCTCCGCCGGATCATGCGCCGCGCCATGCGCCACGCGCATCTTCTCGGCGCCGACCGGCCGGTGATGCACCGGCTCGCCCCGGCGTTGGTCCGCCAGATGGGCCAGGCCTATCCGGAACTCGTCCGCGCTCAGGCGTTGATCGAGGAGACGATGGAGCTGGAGGAGACGCGCTTCCGCAAGACGCTGGACCGCGGCCTCCACCTCCTCGAGGAGGAACTTGAGCGGCTTCCGGGCGACGCGCCGCTTCCCGGCGAGGCGGCGTTCCGTCTCTATGACACCTACGGCTTCCCGCTCGACCTGACGCAGGACGCGCTGCGTGAAAAGGGCCGCGGCGTCGATGTCGAGGGGTTCGACGCGGCGATGGCCGCGCAGAAGGCGAAGGCGCGCGCCGCCTGGGCCGGCTCCGGCGAGGCGGCCGAAGCCGCGATCTGGTTCGACATCGCCGAGCGCACCGGCGCGACCGAATTCCTCGGCTACGAGACCGAGACGGCGGAGGGCCAGGCGCTCGCCCTAGTCCGGGACGGCAAGGAGACGCCGGAGCTTCACACGGGCGAAGCGGGCGCGCTCGTCCTCAACCAGACGCCGTTCTACGCGGAATCGGGCGGCCAGGTCGGCGACGAAGGCGCGGTCTTCTGGGAGGGCGGCGCCGCGCGCGTCACCGACGTGAAGAAAATGCAGGGCGTCTTCGCGCACATGATCGAGGTGACGGAGGGCGTGCTGAAGCCGGGCCTCGCGCTTCGGCTCGAAGTCGACCATGACCGCCGGACCCGGATCCGCGGCGCCCATTCGGCGACGCATCTCCTCAACGAGGCGCTCCGCGAGGCGCTCGGCGCCCATGTCGCGCAGCGCGGCTCCCTCAACGCGCCTGACCGGCTTCGCTTCGATTTCAGCCACGCCAAGGCGATGACGCCGGAGGAGATCGCCGCCGTCGAGCGCGAGGTGAACGCCTATATCCGGCAGAACGCGCCCGTCGCGACGCGGCTGATGAGCCCGGACGAGGCGCGCGCGCTCGGCGCCCAGGCGCTCTTCGGCGAGAAATACGGTGACGAGGTGCGGGTCGTCTCGATGGGCACGCGGCCCGCCGGCGCGGCGGGCGCGGCCGGGCGCACCTATTCGATGGAGCTCTGCGGCGGTACCCATGTAAAGGCGACGGGCGAGATCGGCGTCTTCGCCGTCACTTCGGAAGGCGCCTCCTCCTCCGGCGTGCGCCGGATCGAGGCGTTGACCGGCGAGGCGGCCTTCGAGCATCTCGCAAACCGGGACCGCGCGCTCGCCGAGGCCGCGGCGGCGCTGAAGGTGCGGCCGGAGCAGGTCGCGGCGCGGACCAAGGCGCTTCTCGATGAGCGGAAGCAGTTTCAGGCGGAGATCGCCGAACTGCGCCGCCGCGTCGCGGTGGGCGGCGGCGGCGGAGGCCAACCCGAGGCGAAGGAGATCGGCGGCGTGAAGCTGCTGGCCCGCACGCTCGAAGGCGTCTCGGCGAAGGATCTGCGCGGCATGGTCGACGAGATGAAGGCCGGGCTCGGCTCCGGCGTCGTCCTCCTCGTCGCCGATGTCGGCGGCAAGGCGGCGGCGGCGGCGGGCGTGACCACCGATCTCACTGGCCGGGTCTCGGCGGTCGATCTCGTTCGGGCCGCGGCGGAGGCGCTCGGCGGGCAGGGCGGCGGCGGCCGGCCCGACATGGCGCAGGCCGGCGGGGCCGACCCGTCGAAGGCGCCCGAAGCCATCGCGGCGGTCGAGGCCCTCTTGGAGAAAGCGCGATGAAGAAGGCTTACTGGATCGCCCATGTCGAGGTGACCGACCCCGACACCTACGCCAAATACGCCGTGATCGCGACGGAGGCGGTCGCGGCGCATGGCGGCGAATTCCTCGCCCGGTCCGGCCGGTTCCGTCAGCTCGAAGGCAAGGAGCGGGCGCGGAACGTCGTCGCCGTCTTCCCTTCCTTCGAGGCCGCCTGCGCCTGCTATGACAGCCCCCGCTATCAGGAGGCGGTCGCCTTCGCGAAGCGATCCTCCACGCGTGACCTCGTGGTCGTCGAGGGGATCGAGTAGCGCGCTGGCCTCCGCGCGTGCGTGAGCGACCTGGACCAGGCGAGCCGGGGTGTGGGTCGGTTTCCGGTTCGGACATCCGGCCTAGCTGCCGCTTAGGCGGCACTTGCTGGAGTGAGGGCTCTCCGTCGATCATTCCTTCCGGCACGGCCAGCCCAGGCTGCGCCCGCCCCTCCCCGCGGGCAGGCGCCCCCGATCGTCAGGAGCGGCTCGGCCCGAGGTCGGGGTGACCGGCCTGTGCGGGCGCCCACCCAGGGGCGGTCGCAGCCCTGCTCGCCACGCTCGCCCGTGGCGCAGTCGCCGCATCGGCGCTAAACGGGCGGCAAAGATCGATTTCAATGCCGACGCCGCCCGCCGCACGAAGCGATGGCGCCGCGCGCCGGAGCCCGGCATTCTCCGCCAAAAGTACATGGGGGAGACGGGGATATGTGTCGCTGGGCCGCCTATATCGGGGCGCCGATCTATCTCGAGGAGATCGTCACCGCGCCCGGGCAGTCGCTGATCAGCCAGTCGCTCGCCGCCGCCGAGGGCAAGACGCCGACCAATGGCGACGGCTTCGGCCTCGCCTGGTACGGCGACCGGGAGGAGCCGGGCCGCTATCACGACGTGCTGCCGGCCTGGGCGGATGCGAATCTTCGGAGCCTCGCGCACCAGGTCCGCTCCGGCCTCTTCCTCGCCCATGTCCGCGCCGCGACGGGAACGGCGACGAGCCGGACCAATTGCCACCCGTTCTGGGCCGGGCGCTGGAGCTTCATGCATAACGGCCAGGCGGCCGGCTATGGCCGGTTCCGCCGGAAGGCCGACATGGCGATCTCCGACGCCGCCTATGAGCACCGGCGCGGCACCACCGATTCCGAGGCGATCTTCCTGATGGCGCTCGGCGACGGGCTGGAGGCGGACCCGAAGGGCGCGTTGGAGCGGGCGACCGGCCGGATGGAGATCTGGAGCCGGGAGACCGGCGAGACGCCGCACATGCGGATGACGGTGGCGATGTCGGACGGCGCCCGGCTCTATGTCGCCCGCTACGCCACCGACCAGTTCGCGCCGACGCTTTATCATCGGCGCACGGCCGAAGGGCGCGTCGTCGTCTCAGAGCCGCTCGACCGGAGCCTGACGGACTGGGAGCCGATCCCGCCGGGCAGCTTCGCGGCGATCACGCCCGATGGCGCGGAGATCAGCCCGTTCCGGCCGGCCGTGTAGCGGCGCGAGCGGGCGGGCGCCAGCAGCCAGCCGATGAGAGCCGAGGCGGCAAGGGCGCCGAGGCGTTCGGCGACGAAGAAACCGGGAAGGCCCACCGGCCGGATTCCGGCGAACGTGTCCGTCAGGCTCCGCGCCAGCGCGATCCGCCCGGCCGGCAGGCCCTCTGGCCCGGCTCTCACCAGGAGGCGGAAGGCGGAGAGGGCGCTCTACGTCTCCGCCTATCGAGAAAAGTCGAAGTAGTTGCGGGCCGCCAGAGATCCGTTCGGAACCCCGTTCCGGCCGGGCGCGTTTCACCTGGCGAACACCCGCGCCCCCGCGCGCTCCGCCGCGCCGCTGGGAGAAACAGGGGAGACGCAAATGCCCTATGATCGTAGCGAAGCGCCCGAGGGGGCTGCGCTCTGGCGGATGGCGACGCCGGATCATCTCTGCCCGTTCGGCTTGAAGGCGCTCTGGCTGTTGAAGTCGAAGGGTTTCACGGTGGAAGACCATCGGCTTGAAAGCCGCGCGGCGACGGACGCGTTCATGGCGAAGGAAGGCGTCGAGACGACGCCGCAGGTCTTCATCGGCGGAGCGCGGATCGGCGGGTACGACGATCTCCGGGTCCATCTCGGCCTCGACGATCCTGGCCGGGGGACGAGCTA
>CALFYQ010000463.1 GCA_937952085.1 uncultured Paracoccaceae bacterium
CTCGGAATCGCTGCACCGCTGGCGATGCGCCGGCGCGGCGCGGAGGCGCGGCTGGTGATCGGCGACGTCGCGCCGCCCGAGATGGACGATGTATTCCTGCGCAACCTCGCCTGTGGCCTCGCCGGGCTGGAGGCGATCAAGGCGGGCGGTTCGATCGAAACGATCGCCGTCGCCGAGGGGCTGTCCCGGTCCCGTGTCCTGCAGATCGTCGATCTCGCCTTTCTCTCGCCGGCGCTCGTCAAGATGGTGGTGGCCGGCCGGAAGCCCGAGGGCCTGACGCTATCGCGGCTCGGAAGCGCCGGCGTCGTAGCCGATTGGCGGCTTCAGGCAGAAATCGCCCGCGCCTGACCATCGCCCGGCGCATCGCAAAACCCGAATCTGTCAGTCCCAAAATGCCGAGTGGAGACCGCGGCGGATATTCCGCCCTTCACCGGCCCGAACGGCGTCTCCGCGCTGGCGGACGACGGGCAAAAGCCCCGGAAGTCGCGGGGAATTCTCCGCGAGGAGGGAAAGTCTCGGCGAGGATGGCGTGGCTGGCTGGGGAACCTGGATTCGAACCAGGACTGACGGAGTCAGAGTCCGCTGTTCTACCGTTAAACTATTCCCCAACGCCGGGCGCCGACTTAGACGGGGCGGGGCGGGGCGTCAAGAGCGTCCGGCGGGTTCCGTCGGCGCCGGGTCGGCCCAGGATGCGGGAACCTTGCGGCCGAACCAGCGGCGGGCGAATTCGTAGGTGGGCGCGAGGCGGGCCTCCGCCTCGGCCAACCGCGGCTCGGCGGCCGGCGCGCCGCGCGTCACGTTGCGCGGCCGGACCTCCTGGGCGCGCAGGCGCACGCCGAGCCGCGCGGCGAGGCGGCGAAGCGCCTTCGGCCTCGTCCAGAGCGTCTCGTGGAAGGCGACCGTCACCTCCTCCCGCGGGAAGACGGACCAGAGCGCGGCGAGGGTCGTCTCGTAGCGGCTGCGAAGCATCGCGCCCTCGTCTTCGAGCGCGGCCCGGAGCGCGGCCCCGGGCTGCAGCCCGTGCGCCTCGGCCAGCGCCCGGGCGTAGGAGAAGAGGCGCTGCGCCGGGTCGCGCATCAGGAAGACCGGGCGAACCCTGAGCCCGGCCGCGTCGTAGAACTCCCGCGCCACCAGCCAGTCCTCGCCGCGGAGCAGCGCATAGTCTGGCGAGACGTCGAGGAAGACGCGGGCCTCGGGCGCGACGCGGGCGAAATGTTCGAGCATCGCCTCGGGCCGCCGCAGCGCCTCCGCCCGCGCCGCATGGGCTTCGCG
This sequence comes from uncultured Paracoccaceae bacterium, assembly GCA_937952085.1. GTDB lineage: Bacteria > Pseudomonadota > Alphaproteobacteria > Rhodobacterales > Rhodobacteraceae > Pikeienuella. The sequence goes on from CALFYQ010000463.1 coordinate 1,273, forward strand.
CACCGCGGGCCGTTTCGCCGCGCGCGCGGCCTGCGCCATGATCCGGCCGACATCCTCCGTCTCCGCCGGCCTCAGCCAGCGGTCGAGCACGTGCCATTCCTTCAGCCCGCCATCGGAGACGCCCTTCGCCCGTCGCAGCGCGGCGTGGAGCGTCGTCGTGCCGGCCTTCTGCGCGCCGAGCACGACGATGATCTCCCGCCCCTCCAGCGCCGCCCTAAGGCCGGGCGCGAAGCGGAACGGCCCGCGCGGGGCCGCGGCGACGCGGCGGCGGAGAAAGGGCAGGGGGATCAGGCGGCGTCCTTCAGCCGGGCGACGTAGCGCGCCAGCACGTCGATCTCGAGATTGACCCGGTCGCCCGGCGAAAGCCGGTCGAAGGTCGTCATCGCGCGGGTGTGGGGTATGAGGTTCACGCCGAATTCGGCGCCGGACACCTCGTTCACCGTGAGTGAGGCGCCGTCCATCGCCACCGAGCCCTTCGGCGCGATGAAACGGGCGAGCCCCTCCGGCGCGCGGATCGTGACGCGAAGGCTCTCGCCCTCGGTCCGCGTCGCCGCCACCTCGCCGACCCCGTCAACATGGCCAGTGACGATGTGCCCGCCAAGTTCGTCGCCCACCTTCAGCGCGCGTTCGAGGTTGAGCCGCGCGCCCGCGCCCTTGCCGCCGAGCGTGGTCTTGTCCAGCGTCTCCTGGCTCACATCGGCGGCGAACCAGCCGCCCCGCTCATGCGGGCCGCGGTCAGTGACGGTAAGGCAGACGCCCGAACAGGCGACCGAGGCGCCGATGGCGAGGCTCGCCGGCGCGTAATCCGCGGCGATCCGAAGGCGAAGCCCGCCCGGCCGCGGCGCTGCTTCGAGGATTTCGCCGATCGAGGTGATGATGCCTGTGAACATGTCGGCCTCCCTTGGCCCCGCCGAGGCATAGCGGCAGGGCGCGGCGCCCTCAAGCGGCGCCGGCGCGGAATCGGCTTCCGGCGCGACGCGATCCCGCCTAGCCTCACGCTCAACCGGCGGGAGAGCCGGAGGCAAGGAGGAAGAGATGAAACACTGGATCGGGCTGGCCGCGGCCGGCCTCATCGCGCAGGGCGCATGGGCCGGCGAGATGGAGCGGGCGGACCCCGCCGCCCTCGGCTTCGACAAGGCGCGCCTCGAAGCCATCGACGCGATGCTCGCAAAGCGGATCGAGAAGGGGGACTTTCCCGGCGCGGTCCTCCTCGTCGCGCGCGACGGCGAGATCGCCCATCTCTCCGCCCAGGGCGCGATGCGCCCGGGCGGCGGGGCGATGACGGAGGATTCGATCTTCCGCATCTACTCGATGACGAAGCCGATCACTTCCGTCGCGGCGATGATGCTGGTGGAGGAGGGCAAGCTCGACCTCACCTGGCCGATCAGCGTCTATCTCCCCGAATACATGGAGATGAAGGTGCTGACCGAGGCCGGCGAGGAGCCGGCGAAGCGGCCGATCACGGTGCAGGACCTGATGCTCCACACCGCCGGCCTCACCTACGGCTTCTTCGGCGCCGGCAAGGCGCGGGAGATGCTGAACGCTGCGAATGTCGAGAACGGCGGCTTCAACAACCGCGAGGTGGCGAAGATCATCGCCGGCCTGCCGCTCGAACATCAGCCCGGCGAGGTCTGGGAATACAGCCGCGCCACCGACGTGCTCGGCGCGGTGATCGAGGTGGCGTCCGGCATGCCGCTCGGCGAATTCATGAAGGCGCGGATCTTCGGCCCGCTCGACATGAAGGACACTGGCTTCTGGGCGGCCGATCCGGCGCAGCAGGCCCGGCTCGCCGAGGCGAAGGCGGACGACATGAAGATCGGCCCGCTCGACATGTTCGACCCGACGCAGCCCCGCGTCTTCGAATCCGGCGGCGGCGGCCTCGTCTCCACGGCGCGGGACTACGCCCGCTTCGCGCAGATGCTGATGAACGGCGGCGAGCTTGACGGCGTGCGCCTCCTCTCCCCCGCCACCGTCGCCTACATGACGGCGGACCATCTCGCCCCGCGCGGCATCAAGCCGGGCAAATACTACCTGCCCGGCCCCGGCTACGGCTTCGGCCTCGGCTTCGGGGTGCGGACGGCGCCGGGCGCGCCGATCATGGGCAGCGTCGGCGAATACGGCTGGGGCGGCGCCGCCGGCACCTATTACTGGGCCGATCCGGCGGAGGAGTTGTTCGTCGTCTACATGATGCAATCCCCCGCCTCCCGCGTGCCGCTTCGCACGGCGCTCCGCAACATGGTCTATGGCGCGCTGACCGGCGCGCAGGCGGCCGAGTGAGCAAAGGCGGGCGCGGCGGAGAGGGCGGGCGGTTCCTGTTCGCGCAGGGGCCGCACAGGCCGTTCTTCGGCGCGCCCGCCCGCGCACTCCGGGCGGAGGGCGCCGAGGTTCTCCGCGCCGGTCTTTGCCGGGCCGACGACCGGGAATGGGGAAGGGCAGGGCCCTATCGGCCTTTCCCCGGCCCGGAGACGGCCCGGCCCGGATGGCGCGCCGCGCTCGTCGCCGATCTCGTCCCGTCCGGCGATGCGCGGCCGGCGCGGCGCGCCGTTCCATCGGGTGCGGAGCGCCGTCACCGCCAACTCCACCGCCGCGCAGCGGGCGTTCTGCTTGGGCCTCACGGTCTTCGCGGGCCTCCCGGTCTGCGCCCAGGTCGGACTTCGTCGCTTCGGGCGATCTCGCCGGGTTCTTCGCCGCGGCGCGGCCGCTAGAAGCCGCGCGCCATCGCGGCCATTTGCGCTTTCGCCTCGCCAGTTTGCAGCTTCGCGGCTCGTTCTGCGCCGCCGGCGGCCGGCGCGCGCATCGCCAGTCGCCGCCACGGAGCCTCTTTCAACCTGATGGGCGGAGGTCGGTCGCGCGCGCTACGTGAAATAGGGAGAGCGCCTCCCATCGCCGAGAGTGGCCCGCGCCGCGCCCGCCTCTTCTCGCGGGCGGGCGCCCCCGGCCGTCGCGAGCGGCTGACGTCGAGGTCGGGGCGACGCCAGGAAGCGCCCATGCCGGCGCGGTCGGCGCCCGTCGAGGACGGTGATCGGCCCCTTTGCGCTCCCTCCGCCATGCGGCTTTCGCCGAGGGCCCGGCGCTCCTATCTTTCCCCTCATGGACGGCGCCCGCCCCAACGCCCGCATCGAACCGCCGAAGGTCCCGCTCGCGACCCGGCCCCTCGGCATTCTCGAAACCGTGCGCCGCGCGAGGCGGAACGTGCTGGAGATCATCCCCGGCCTCGCCCTCCGGCAGCCCATGCTCTCCGGCGCGACGGTGGCGCGCTGGCACATGGTGATGGACCCTGACGCGCTCGAGCGCATCCTGAAGGACCGGGTGGAGGATTACCCGAAATCCCCGGTGACCAAGCGGCTCCTCCGCCCCGCGATCGGCGAGAGCCTCTTCATCGCCGAAGGCGCGCACTGGCGCTGGCAGCGCCGCGCCGCCGCGCCGGTCTTCGCCTGGAGGCATCTCGTCGCCCTCGCCCCGGTGATGACCGAGGCCGCCGCCCGCTCCGCTGAGCGGATCGGCGCGGAGATGGCGGCGAAGGGCGGGATCGACGCCTATCCGCAGATGGTCTCCGCCACCTTCGACGTGATCTGCGACGTCGCCCTCTCGGGGCGCGAGGCGCTCGACCGAGGCGCCGTCGCGCGCGCCATCGACGAATACATGGAGACGGTGGCGAAGACCTCGCTGCTCGACGTGCTGGCGGTGCCGACCTGGGTGCCGCGGCCCGGCACGCTCTTCCGCCGCCGCTCTTCCGATCTCCGACCGATGATGGAGCGGGTGATCGAGGCCCGCCGCAAGGAGGCGCCGCGGGAGGACCTGCTCGGCCTCATGGCCGAGGCGGAGGACCCGGAAACCGGCCGGCGAATGACCGCCGCCGAGCTGCGCGACAACATGCTCGCCTTCATCGTCGCCGGGCACGAGACGACGGCGCTGGCGCTGGCCTGGGCGCTCTACCTCCTCGCGCTCGATCCCGAGGCGCAGGAAAGGGCGCGTGAGGAGGCAAGCGCGGTCTGCGGCGAGGGGCCGGCCGAGGCGGCGCATCTCGACAGGCTGGTCTATACCGGCCAAGTGCTGGAAGAGGCGATGCGCCTCTATCCGCCCGCCGCCTTCCTCGCCCGCATCGCGCTGGCGGAGGACCGGCTCTGCGGCCGCCCGATCATGAAGGGCGATATCCTGATGCTGCCGATCTACGCCCTCCACCGGCACCGGATGCTCTGGGACGACCCCGACGCGTTCGACCCCGACCGCTTCGCGCCCGAAGCCGCGAAGCGCCGGCATCGCTACCAGTATCTTCCGTTCGGGGCGGGGCCGCGCATCTGCATCGGCATGGGCTTCGCGCTGATGGAGGCGAAGCTGATCCTGGCGACGCTCCTCGCGCGCTGGAGGTTCGCGCCGGCCGGGCCCGCGCCGGAGCCCGCGATGAGCCTGACGCTCCGCCCGAAGGGCGGCGTACGGCTCAAGGTCTCGGATGCGGCCTGATCTGGCGGCCGCATCCCTCGCTCGCCATGTCTGCGACAGGCGCCCGGGCAAGACCGGCGCTCCCTTCTGAAGCGCCGGCGTGTCCGTGCATCTCCGTCAGGCCGCGCGGGACCGCCGGAGGCTCACCAGCCCGGTCAGGGCGAGAGCGCCCGCGAGGAGCGCGGCGCCGCCCGGAAGCGGGATCGTCGAGAACGGCGTGAACTCGTAGGTGATCGAGAACATCAGACCGGCATCCGTCGCCTGGCTGATCGTGATGTCGCCGCCGAAGCCGGCCCCGCCGAAGGACGTGGTCGTCAGGAAGCTCAGATCGACAGTGCCCGGGCCGAAGAACGCCGAAGTGGGCGCCTCGGAGCCGGAGATCGTCGTGCTCGCCGTGACCGGGAAGAGCGCGCTGGCGCCGACGCCCAGCGACACGAGACCGGTCGTCCCGAAGACGTTGAAGTCCGGAGAAGCGCCGAGCGACAGCAACGCGGAGTCAACGTCGAAGTCCACGCTCGTGAAGGCCGAGCCGGAGATCGGGCTGGCGCCGGTGTTGGTGACGCCGAGAATGCTCGCGATGGCGCCGGTGATTTCCCAGGTGACGCCGGTCAGCGTGCCGAGCGACGAGTCGAACTTGCTGGCCGACAGAACGCCGCTGATTTCGACATCAGAGAGCGCGAGGGAATCTGAGAAGGAGACGGTAGCGGCATTGGCGGAATGAGCAAGCAAAGCTCCGCCAAGCACGAGACCCAGGAGACGGGTACGCATGATAACCTCAATTTCGCCATGGTTGATACGCCCCAGCTTTTTTCACGCAGATCACACAACGGTCTCATCCCTGACCGTTAACGAGACGTTACCAGAGAATTGCTGCGCTGCGAAGCAACTCTTTGATGACGGTGGGGTTCCGGACGGCCGAATGTGCGTTTCCGCGCATTTCGTTCGAGGTTCGCGGCCGATTTGATTAGTTTTGCGCCAATATTGCGGGAAATTCGGTCGGCGCCGGATCGGGCTCGGCGGGCTTCGAGCCCGAGAAGACCGCTCTACGGCCTGTCTCGCCCGGCCTCAGCCGGGTCGTTCGGCTGCCACCTTCCCGACATGCGGTAGGATCATACCTCGATCCGTATGGCGCCCGAATCGCTCAGGCATGTTCCTGCGGCGATGATTCCCCTGGCGGTCGGGCCGCGCCCGCCGCCTTCGGCGTCCAAAGATGGCGGAAAAAGGGCGCTTCGCGCGGATCGGCCCGTCGGAACACAGCGCGCGGGCTGCGGCTGGGCGATCGCGTTCGGATCGGGCGGCACGCTATCGAGCGCGCCGCCCGCCGCAGGTTTCAGGTCGCCGCGTGAGCGCGCCGGATGCGAACGAGCCCGGCCAGCGCCAGCGCGCCGGTCAGGAAGGCGAGGCTCCCCGGCAGCGGCACGGTCGAGAACTCGTCGAAGGTGTAGGTGATCTCGAACATCAGCCCGGCATCCGTCGCCTGGCTGATAGTAATGTCGCCGCCGAAGCCGTTGCCTCCGAACGAGGTCGTCGTCAGGAAGCTCAGATCGATCGTGCCCGGACCGAAGAATGCCGAAGAAGGCGTTTCGGAGCCGGTGATCGTGGTCGTCGCCGTAACCGGGAAAAGCGCGCTGGCGCCGACACCCAGCGCCACGAGACCGGTGGTTCCGAAGACGCTGAAGTCCGGCGAAGCGCCGAGCGAGAGTTCAGCCGCCGAAACGTCGAAGTCGACGCTTGTGAACGCGGAGCCGTTGATCGGGTGAGCGCCGGTGTTCGTGATGCCGAGCACGCTCGCAATTGCGCCGGTGATCGTCCACGAGACGCCGGTCAGCGTGCCGAGGCTCGTGTCGAACTTGGAGACGGAGAGCACGCCGCTGATCTCGACATCCGAAAGCGCGAATGCGTCGGAGAATGTGACGGTTGCGGCACTGGCGGGTTGAGCAAGCAACGCTCCGCCAAGAACGAGACCCATCAGATGGGCACGCATAGTGAACCTCGATTTCGCCATGGTTGGAACGCCCCAGCTATTTTCACGCAAGACACAGAACGGCCAGATCGTTAGCCGTTAACCATTAGCTATCAGAGAAATGTTGTGCTGCGAAGCGGCTCCCGCATGGGTCGGGGCCCGGCCGCCCGAGATCGTGCGCATTCATGCAAAACCACTCGCCGAGAAGGAGAAATCCGGCTAGCGGCTCGCGAGAATGGCGTCGATCTCGTCGTCGCTGAGGCCGAAATGGTGGCCGACCTCATGCACCAGCACGTGGGAGACCAGCTCCTTCAGCCCGACATCGCCGAGTTCCGCCCATTCGTCGAGAATCGGGCGGCGATAGAGCCAGACCTCGTCCGGCAGCGCGCCGGAATCGACGACGCTCTTTTCGGGGAGGGAGACGCCCCGGTAGAGCCCGGTCAGCTCGAACGCATCCTCGGCGCCCATCTCGGCGAGCGTCTCGTCGTCGGCGAAGTCTGCGACGCGGATGAGAAGGCCGTCGCAGCGGGCGCGGAACCCCTCGGGCAGCGCCGCGAAGGCCGCCCGCGTCAGCGCCTCGAACTCCGCGAGATCGGGCGGGTACCAGTCCTCATCCTCGTCCATCCGCCTGCGCTAGGCGCGCGCCGCCGGCCGGTCAAGCGTCTGGACATTCGCGCCCCCCGCCGCAAGATGCCGCGCAACCCCCAGAAAGGAGCTTCAGGATGACCCCGCTCGACCGCATCGCCGGCTATGCCGAGGAGCTGACCGCGATCCGCCGCGATCTCCATGAGCACCCGGAAATCGGCTTCGAGGAGGTCCGCACCTCCGGCATCGTCGCCGAGAAGCTGCGGAGCTGGGGCGTCGCGGTGACGACCGGCATCGGCAAGACCGGCGTCGTCGGCGTCATCGAGGGCAAGCGGCCCGGCAGGACGATCGGCCTTCGCGCCGACATGGATGCGCTGCCGATCCATGAGACGACGAACCTGCCCTACGCCTCGAAGACCCCCGGCGTGATGCACGCCTGCGGCCATGACGGGCACACCACGATGCTGCTCGGCGCCGCGCGCTACCTCGCCGAGACGCGGGACTTCGCCGGCAAGGCGGTGCTGATCTTCCAGCCGGCGGAGGAAGGGCTCGGCGGCGCCCGGGCGATGATCGCCGACGGGCTTTTCGACCGGTTCCCCTGCGACGAGATCTACGGCATGCACAACTCCCCCTATCACGAACCGGGGATCATCGGGGTGAAGCCCGGCAAGGCGATGGCCGGCGCCAACTTCTTCGACATCCGCATCAAGGGCGTCGGCTCTCACGCGGCCAGCCCGGAATACGCGAAGGACCCGATCGTGATCGGCGCCGCGCTCGTCGGGCAGATCCAGTCCATCGTCTCGCGGAACAAGCCGGCGACGGCGCCGGTCGTCCTCTCGATCACGCAGTTCCACGCCGGCGCCGCCTATAACGTGATCCCGGACCTCGCCACGCTGACCGGCACCGTCCGCTATTTCGACCGGGCGGTGGCGGACATGGTCTCCGACCGGATGCGGGCGCTCTGCGCCGGTTTCGCCGCCGCGCACGGCATCGAGATCGACTGCGACATCCGCAACGTCTTCGACGTGCTGGAGAACGACCCGAAGCTCGCCGAGGCGATGGTCGGCGTCGCCAAGGAGTTCGTCGGCGACAAGGCGGAGATCAAGGACCAGCTCGTCATGGGCTCGGAGGACTTCGCCGACATGCTCCAGGTCGTGCCGGGCGCCTATTGCACCGTGGGCCATGGCGGCGACGTGCCGCTCCACAACCCCGGCTATGTGCTCGACGACGCGATCCTGCCGCTCGGCGCCAGCCTGATGGCCCGGATGGTGGAGACGCGCGGCGGGGCGTGAACGCCGGCTATCAAGGTTGATAGGGCGGTCAAACGGCTGAATTGAAACGGCTATCTGGTCGGCTTGTCACTATGCCGACCCGGTTTGCCGTTTCCTGCCGAAAGGATCAGCGACCTTCCAGCGGAAGGATGCTCGGCCCGTCGGCCGGGAGCGAAAGCGGAGGCCGAAGAGGGCGCCGCTTGGACCGACTGCGCCCAAATCGGGCGAGAGACCCCGCCCGGCGTCACACGTGCAAACGGCTTTCGGTGGCGAAGCCGACGACGCCAATTGTCCGACAATCTGCAATCTCTCGCCCGATCAAGGACTTGAGCGCGATTTCACCGTGAAACGCCGCGGCGCTGCGCGCTACCGTCCCGGCGTCCCCGGCTCGCCGAGGTCCCACCAGAGCCCGGCCATGATCGCCAGCCCTTCCCGCAGGACCGGCCTCAGCGCGTGCTCGTCCGGCGCGTGCTGCGAGCAGCCGGGATAGGAATGCGGAACCCAGATCGTCGGCATCCCCAGCACCTCGGCGAATTCCTCGTTCGGCAGCGAGCCGCCGAGATTGGGGAGGATCGCCGGCTTCCGTCCGGTGGTCCGCTCCAGCGAGGCGGCGGCCCATTGCGCCCATGGATGGTCCGGGTCGAGCCGCGTCGCGGTGAAGGCGACCTCGGAGACCTCCCTCGCCTCGATGTCGGGGAAGCCTTCCCGCGCCAGGTGGCGGCGAAGGGCGGGCAGGATGTCCGCCATGTCGGTGCCGACCACGAAGCGAAGCTGGCAGCGCGCCCGCGCCCGCGCCTGGATCGCGTTGACCGGCGCCGCCGGGTCGCCGTGCTCCACCGCCAGAACGGCGAAGCTGTTCCAGCCGTAGACCCGCTCGGCCGGGGTGAGGCCGGGCTCGCCCCAGCCTTCCTCGAAGCCTTCGACCGGGCAATCGGCCAGCGCTGCCCGCACCGCGTTCGAAAGGCTCCCTGGGCGCCATTCCGGCACGCGGAGCGCTCCGCGCTCGTCGGCGATGGCGGCGATGGCGTGGGCGAGGCGGATCATCGGGTCCGCGATCAGCCCGCCCCAATTGCCGGAATGCCGCCCGCCGCCCGGCCGGAGATCGGCGATGATATCGAAGGAGAGCCCGCCCCGCGCGCCCATGAAGAGCGTGGGCCGGTCCGGCGAGAGCCGCGGCCCGTCGGAGGCGACCAACACGTCGGCGGAAAGCGCCGCCCGCTCCGCGAGGAAAAGCTCGTGAAGTCCGGGCGAGCCGGTCTCCTCCCCGGTCTCGATCACGACGCGGAGGCTGAAGCCGAGCCGCCCGCGCGCTTCCAGCACGGCTTCGAGCGCGCAGAGGTTGACGAGGTGCTGGCCCTTGTTGTCGGCGGTTCCGCGGCCGTAGAGCCGATCGCCGTCCCGGTCGAGCGTCCAAGGGTCGCGCCCGCCTTCCCAGCGGCCCGCCATGCCGAGGATCACGTCGCCATGGCCGTAGGTGAGAACGGTCGGCCCCTCCGCCTCCCGCCGCTCGGCGATCAGGAACGGGCCGAAGCCTTCGATCGGGTTCGGGACGATGCGGCAGGCGAAGCCCATGCGCTCGAGCCGCGGCCGCATCGCTTCATCGAGATAGCGCGCGAGGGCGGGCGCGCCTTCGGGCCGCTGGCTCTCGGTCGGGATGGCGACGAGCGCGGCGAGGTCGGCCTCGAAACGCCCGTCGTCGAAGGCGGCCTCAGCCGCGCGGATCGCCGCCGCGCG
>CALFYQ010000464.1 GCA_937952085.1 uncultured Paracoccaceae bacterium
CTCGCTGTGGCGAGACGGGAGCGGCGCCGGCCGCGGAGCGGGGCGCCAGGCCCGGTCCACGGCGCCGGTCTCCGCAGCGGCGGCCTTTCCGGCGCCGGGCACCAACGCGGCGACGAGATCGGGCTGCCGGCCGCCGACCAGTTCGAGATAGACCTCGGCGAGGAGCTGGCTGTCGAGCAGCGCGCCGTGGACCTCGCGGCTCGAATTGTCGACGCCGAAGCGGCGGCAGAGGGCGTCGAGGCTCGAAGGCGCGCCGGGGAACTTCCGGCGGGCGATGGCGAGCGTGTCGATGGCCCGGCCCAAGCCGATCTCCGGCAGGCCGAGCCGCGCAAATTCGTGGTCGAGAAAGCGGATGTCGAACGCCGCGTTGTGGATGACAAGCTTCGCCTCGCCGAGGAATTCATGAAGCTCTGGCGCGATCTCGGCGAAGACCGGCTCCTTCGCGAGGCGCTCGGAAGAGAGGCCGTGAACCGCGAAGGCCTCCGCCGGCATGTCCCGCTCCGGGTTGATGTAGCGGTGGAACTCCCGGCCGGTGGGCAAGTGGTTCAAGAGTTCGACCGCACCGACCTCGACGATGCGATGGCCTTCGGCCGGGTCTAGGCCGGTCGTTTCGGTGTCGAGCACGATCTCACGCATCGGGCGCGCCTCCGGTCAGTTTCGCCATAAGCGCGCGGACCTGCGCGCGGGCCTCGTCGATGCCGCCGCTGGTGTCGATCACGACATCGGCGCGGCGGCATTTCTCCTCGTCCGGAACCTGCTTGGCGAGGATCGCCTCGAAGGCTTCCAGTGTCATGCCCGGACGGTCGAGAACGCGGGCGCGCTGGTGATGCGCCGGGGCGGAGGCGACCGCGACGAGATCGAAGGCGCGGGCGCCGTCGGTCTCGAAAAGAAGGGGAATGTCGAAGACCGCGACGGCGTAGCCTTCTCCTTCCGCGCGGGCGCGCGCCGCAGCGCGGTCCTCCGCCACGAGCGGGTGGATGGCGGCTTCGACGCGCTTCAGGAGCGGCGGGTCCGCGAGGATCGCGGCGCGGAGGGCGGCGCGGTCCACCCCGTCCGGGCCGGCGGCGCCGGGCGCGAGCCTGGCGATAGCGGAGACGCCGGCCCCGCCCGGCGCGTAGAGGCGGTGCACCGCGGCATCCGCGTCCCAGACGAAGGCGCCCGCTTCGGCGAAGAGTTTCGCCGTGGTGGACTTGCCCATGCCGATGGAGCCGGTGAGGCCGATCGCGATCATGGCGCGAGCATGTGCCGCCGGACCGCCTCGCCGGCGCCCGGCTCGACGCCGAACCAGGCGTGGAAGCCCGGCCGGCCCTGATGGATCAGCATGCCGATTCCATCGACGGTCGCGAGGCCCCGCGCGGCGGCGCGTTCGAGGAAGGGGGTCATCAGCGGCGTGTAGACGATATCCGTCGCGAGCGCATCCAGGTCGGCGGCGGAGAGGTCGAACTCGAGCGGCGGATGGCCCTCCATCCCGAGGCTCGTCGTGTTGACGAGAAGGCCGGCGCCTGGAAGGGCGGCTTCCGCGGCGCTCCAGTCGACGGGCGCGACCTTCGGGCCGAATTCCGCGGCGAGCGCATCGGCGCGGGCGCGGGTGCGGTTGGCGAGCCGGATCTCCGGCGCGCCCGCTTCGACAAGCGCGTGGATCACGGCGCGCGCCGCCCCGCCGGACCCGAAGACGAGCGCCGGGCGTCGCGGCGCCCAAAGCACGCCGGCGCGCTCCTTCAGGTTCTCCGAGAAGCCGAACGCGTCGGTGTTGTCGGCGTGGATGCGGCCGCCCGGCAGGAAGGTGAGGGTGTTGGCGGCGCCGATCGCACGGGCGCGGTCCGTCGCCTCGTCGGCGAGCGAGAGCGCAACCTCCTTGTGGGGCAGGGTGACGTTCGCGCCGCGCCAGCCCTTCGCTGCGAGATCGCGGAGCGTTTGCTCGAATCCCTCGGGTCGCGCCGCGACGGCTTCGTATGTTCCCGGAATTCCGAACTTTTCGAGCCAGAATCCATGAAGCCGAGGCGAGCGCGAATGGGAGATGGGCCAGCCGATGACCCCGGCGCGGAGTGGGACGGTCATGCGGGAAGGTCTCCGCGGATGCGCAGCCAGGCGAGCAACTCCATCATCGGCAGACCCAGGATCGCGAACCAGTCGCCTTCGATGCGGTCGAAGAGCTGAACGCCGAGGCCCTCGATGCGATACCCGCCGGCGGAGCCGAGCGCCTCCTCTCCCACGCGCGCCAGCCAGTTGTCGAGAAAGGCGTCGGAGAAGGCGCGCATGTGGAGCCGGGCCCGGCCGACATGGCGCCAGATCGGCGCGCCGTTCTCGGCGACGACGGCGGCGGAATGGAGGACGTGCCGCTGGCCGCGGAGCCGGATGAGCTGATCGCGGGCTTCCGCAAGCGAGGCGGGCTTGTCGAAGGCCTCGCCGGAGAGATCGAGGACCTGGTCGGCGCCGAGGACAAGGCGGCCGGGGAGACGACGGGAGACGGCGAGCGCCTTCATCTCGGCGAGGGCGTCAGCCTGGTCCCGCGGCGCGGCGCCGGCGGCGCGGAGGGCGGGCTTCGCCTCATCCTCGTCGACGGCGGGGCGGACGGCCTCGAACTCGACGCCGGCGTCTCGAAGAAGGCGGGCGCGGGTCGGGCTGGCGGAGGCGAGGACGAGCGGACCGGTCATTCCCGCTCCAGGATGCGGCCCTTTGCGCGAAGGATCGCCATCACTTCCGCCGCCGTCTCCTCGATGGAGCGGCGCGTGACGTCGATCACCGGCGCGCCGAGGCGCTCGAAGAGGAGGCGGGCCTCGGCGACCTCCTTCCGGATCGCGTCCATCTCGACATAGTCGGCGCCGGCCCGGGCATGGGCGGCGCCGATGGCTTCAAGGCGATGTGTGCGGATCTGCGCGAGGCGGCTCGGGCTCGCGGTGAGCGCGACGATTGGGATGCCGGCCTCCGCCGCGGCGAAGAGCGCCTCTGGCGGCGGCGCGCCGGGAACCAGCGGCACGTTCGCCGCCTTCACGCCGCGCACCGCGAGATAGATGCAGGTCGGCGTCTTCGAGGTGCGGCTGACCCCGGTCAGCACCACGTCGGCGCGGGTGAGACGACGGGAGAGCGCGCCGTCGTCGCTGGCGATGGCGTAGTCGATCGCCTCGATCCGGCGGTGGTAGAGATCGTCGACGACGTGCTGGCCGCCCATGCGGGGCGCGGCCCGTTCGTCGAACGCGGCCTCGAGGAGCGAGACGACCGGCTGAAGCGCGGCGACGGCCGGAACGCCCGCGGCGCGCGCGCATTCCAGGATGACTTCCCGGAGCGCCGGATCGACCATGGTGAGGATCGCGGGGCCGGGCTCCCGCCGAAGTTCCTCGCAGACCGCATCGGCGGCGGCTTTCGTGCGCACGAAGACGCGAAGGCGCTTGTCGAACGGCCCCTTGAACAGGCTGAGCGCCGCCGCGCCGATGCGGGACACGGTCTCGCCCGTCGAATCCGAGATGAGATAGACGCGTCTGGTCATGCGCGGGCGGCCCGGCCCCTCCCTGGAGCCGCCTGAGGATAGGTGCGGGAATCGGGGAAAACCAGACCGCCCGAGGCGCGCCGGCGGGGTAACGGGGATGAAAGGAGTTCCGGAAGAACTCCCGACCTCCGGTTCGGCGAGAGCGGGAAAGAATGCGGTCATCCCCGGAACTCACAGGCGACCGGGTCGTGCCCGCGGCGGCGAAGTGGTTGTTTGAAAAACCCACTTCGAACCCTGGCGAAGTTCTAACCCATCCACCCACAGATCGGGCGATGGGCCGGGGCGCCCGGGCAAGTTTGTGGATACCCGTCTCCGCGTGATAATCCCCGTTTTCTCGATACCTACACCAACAAGAGTCAGAGGCCAGGAATGAACCAGACCCTGCCCCGAAAGGCGCTGCTCGAAACGCTCGCCGGGCGGCGGACGGCGCGGCCGCCGATCTGGCTGATGCGGCAGGCGGGGCGCTACCTGCCGGAATACCGGGCGGTGCGGGCCGAGGCGGGCGGATTTCTCGATCTCTGCTATGATCCGGAAAAGGCGGCGGAGGTGACGCTGCAACCGATCCGCCGGTTCGGCTTCGATGCCGCGATCCTGTTTGCAGACATCCTGCTGGTGCCGCAGGCGCTCGGTCTAGGCCTTCGGTTCGGCGTCGGCGAGGGGCCGATGCTGACGGCGGTCTCGGACGCGTCCAGCCTTCGCCCGGCCGATGAAATCCATGAGACGGTTTCGCCGGTATATGAAACGGTGCGTCTTGTTCGCGCCGCCCTTCCCGCCAATGTGACGCTGATCGGTTTCGCAGGAGCGCCATGGACCGTGGCGACGTACATGATCGCGGGGCGCGGAACAAAGGACCAGGGGCCGGCGCTGGCGCTGCTCCGTGGCGCGCCGGACGCCTTTCAGGCGATCATCGACCGGGTGATCGAGGCGACCATCGAATATCTCTCGCGGCAGATCGAGGCGGGCGCGGAAGCGGTCAAGCTCTTCGACAGCTGGGCCGGGTCACTTTCCGGCGCGGAGTTCGAAAGGGCGTCGGTCGAACCCTGCCGACGGATCGTAGCGGAGCTTCGGGCGCTGCATCCCGGTGTTCCGGTGATCGGGTTTCCGCGCGGCGTTTCGGGGCCCGAGGCGCGGCGTTTCGTCGAGGCGACCGGGGTGGAGGGGATCGCCATCGGGCAGGATCTGCCGGTCGAGTGGGCGCGGGATCATCTCCAGCCGCTCTCGGCGGTGCAGGGCAATCTCGACCCGGCGCTTCTCGTCTCGGGCGGGCCAGGGATGCTGGCCGAGGCGGAACGGATCATCGAGACGCTGTCGGGTGGGCCGCACATCTTCAATCTCGGCCACGGGATAACGCCGGATGCGAGCACGGCCCATGTCGAGGCGCTGGTGCGTCTGGTGAAGGGCTGAGGCGGTGAGCGGGATCGAAGATGTTCTGGCGTCGCTATATCCTTGGACGCTGGCGTTCCACGTGATCTCGGTCCTCGCCTG
>CALFYQ010000465.1 GCA_937952085.1 uncultured Paracoccaceae bacterium
GGGCGCGCGGCGATCTACTACATGGAGCGGACCGGCGGCGGCCCCGACGAGAACGCCGAGGTCGTCATCACCGCCGAGGGCGAGACCTCGATCCGCATCGGCACCCAGACGACGGGGCAGGGCCACGAAACCGCCTGGGCCCAGCTCCTGACCGACAATCTCGGCCTCGACTGGGATCAGGAGATCGCGCTCCTGCCCGGCGACAGCGATGCGCTGCCGGTCGGCGGCGGCACCGGCGGCTCCCGCTCCACGATCATGGCGAGCCGGGTGATCCGCCTCGCCGCCGAGGACATCGTGACGAAGCTGACGCCCGCCGCCTCGGAGGAGCTTGAGGCCGCGCCGGCCGATGTCGAGTTCCGCGCCGCGGACGGCGCCTTCGCCGTGGCGGGCACCGATCGCACCGCGCCGATCAAGACGGTGGTGAAGAAGGCCGGCGGCGTCACCGGCTTCGGCCGCGTCTCCGACACGACGCCCACCTTCCCGAACGGCTGCCACGTGGCGGAGGTGGAGATCGACCTCGAAACCGGCCGCACCACCCTCGCCGCCTATGCGATGGCGGACGATTTCGGCCGGATCGTGAACCCGATCCTCGCCGGCGGGCAGGCGCAGGGCGGCGTCGTCCAGGGCGTCGCGCAGGCCTTCCTCGAGGCGGCGGCCTGGGCCCCCGAGACGGGCCAGCCGCTCACCGCCAGCTTCATGGACTACGCGATTCCGCGGGCGGACGATCTCCCCGCGCTCGAGCCCAACTTCGTCGAGGATGCGCCCTGTCTCACCAACCCCTATGGCGTGAAGGGCGGCGGCGAGTCGGGCACGGTGGCGGGCATCCCGGCGGCGGTGCTGGCGGCGCAGGATGCGCTGATCCGCGCCGGCGCGGGGCCGATCGAGGCGCCGTTCAGCCCGTTCCGGGTCTGGGAGGCGCTTCAGGCGAGGTGAGGCGGGCTCCGCCGCGCCGCGCGGGCCGCGAGGAACGCGCGGGCGCGGAGCGCCCGCTGGGCGCGCGGCGTGCTCCGCGCGTCCCGCTCCGGCGTCCCGACATATTCGAACCGGGCGCCGAGGCTTTCCGGGTCCAGCGTCAGTCGGAGCGCGGGCGCGGCCTGCGCCGCGGCGTCGGGCAGCACGTTCCGGCAGGCTTCCTGATAGGCGGCGCTCACCCGCTGCGCGGCGCGTTCCGCTTCGAGGCGGGTCATCCGGAGGGCGCGGGCTTCGGCGAACACGAATCGCTCCGCTGCGGCCGCATCGCCGCCTTCGCCGCAGAGAAGGATCGAAGGTCTCACCGAGGCACACCTCCGCCATACGCACAGAACAGTACAATTGCGCATATGGCGTGGGGAAGGGCCGTATCAACCGTCGGTTGCTATCGGCTGTGCATGAACGCGCATCGGCGCGGCGTCAGCAGACGGCGTCGATCTGCTCCGGAGACATCGAGCCCGGCACCACCGTCACCGGCACCTTCATGCCGCCCGACATGCGCCCGGCGAGGGCGGAGACGAGCGGGCCCGGCCCTTCGCCCTTGTCGCCCGCGCCGAGGACGAGGATGCCGATCTCCTTGTCCTCGTCGATCTGCTTCAGCACCTCGTCTCGCGCCATGCCCTCGCGGATGATGAACTCCGGCAGCACGCCCGACAACGCCTTCACCTCTGAGGCGAGTTGCGTCAGCCGCGCCTCCGCCGCCTCGCGCGCCTCGGCGCGCATCATCTCGCCGACGCCGATCCAGTGCTGGAACTCTTCCGGACGGATGACATAGAGCATCACCACGCCGCCGCCAGTCTTCGCCGCGCGCCGCGCCGCGAAGCGGAGCGCGTTCTGGCATTCCGGCGTGTCGTCCACGACGATCATGAACTTGCGCAAGCGGGGGCTCCGGTCCGGTCGATCCGGTGCGCGAGCATGGCGGAAGCGGGGGCCGGATTCAATCTGCCCCCGCCGTTCCGCCGCTACTCCGTCACCTGGGTGAGGAGCGGCTGGCCCGCGATATGGGCCTTGATGTTGTCGACCACGAGCTGGCCCATCGCCGCGCGCGTCTTGGTCGTGGCGCTGCCCTGGTGCGGCGAGAGGACGGTGTTCGGCATGTCGAGAAGCGCGGGATGCGGCCGCGGCTCGTCCTCGAAGACGTCGAGCGCAGCGCCGCCGATCGTCCCCGCCTTCAGCGCCTCGACCAGCGCCGCCTCGTCCACCACCGAGCCCCGCGCCATGTTGACGAGCCGCCCCTCCGGGCCGAGCGCCGCCAGCACCTCGGCGTTCACCAGCTTCGTCGTCTCGGCCGAGCCCGGCGTGATGACCACGAGCCAGTCCACCGCCTTGGCCATCTCGGTCAACGAGGCGTAGTAGCGATAGGGCTGGCCCGCCTGCTCGTTCCGCCCGTGATAGACGACGTTCATCTTCATCACTTCGAGGCGCCGGGCGATCTCCTTGCCGATCCGGCCGAGGCCGAGGATGCCCGCCGTCGCCCCGGTCAGCTCCGCCGTGAGCGGGAAGTTGCCCTTCGACGACCAGTCGCCGCTCCGCACCCAGGCCTCCGCCTCGGGGATGCGCCGCGCCAGCGCCACCATCAGTCCGACGGTGATCTCCGCCATCGCGTCGTTCAGCACCTCGGGCGTGTTCGTCACCTTCACGTCGCGCGCGGTGGCCGCCGGCACGCTGATCGCGTCGTAGCCGACGCCGTAGGAGGAGATCAGCTTCAGGTTCGGCAGCTTCTCCATCAGCGCGGGCGGGCAGCCGTGATGCCCGGTCGTCGCCACCACCTCGATCGCCGGGCCGTGCTCGGCGAGGAAGGCGTCCTTGTCCGCGGCCTCCCAGAGCCGGCGCACCGTGCCGAGCTTCACGATCTCCTCCATGCAGAGGGGATGCATCGGCGCGATCATCAGGATGTCGGTCATCGGAGCTCCTTCAAGGCTGTGGCGATGAGGGCCTCGGGCGCCGCCGCCACGTCGAGCGCGACATGGGGCTCGTCCGGGGCGAGCGGTTCGAGGGTGCGAAACTGGCTGTCGAGGAGGGAGGGCGGCATGAAATGCCCCTCGCGGAGCTTCATCCGCCGGCCGATCTCCTCCCGGCTTCCGGCGAGATGGACGAAGAAGAAGGGCTCCCCCGCCGCCGCCGCCAGCCGCTCGCGATAGGCGCGGCGGAGCGCCGAGCAGGCGATCACCGCCCGGCCCTCCTTCGGCGCGGCGCGGCCGATGGCGTCGAGCCAGGGCCAGCGATCCTCGTCGGTGAGCGGCGTGCCGGCGCTCATCTTGGCGATGTTGGACGGGGGGTGGAGCGCGTCCGCCTCGACGAAGGCGGCGCCGAGCGCCTCGGCCAGCGCGCGGCCGACCGTGGTCTTGCCGCAGCCCGCCACGCCCATAACGCAGATCAGCCGTTCTCCGGCCATGTCGCCTCCCCTGTTCTGCCCTCTCTGAGGGAGGCCGCGCGGAATGGCAACGGGCGCCG
This sequence comes from uncultured Paracoccaceae bacterium, assembly GCA_937952085.1. Taxonomy (GTDB): domain Bacteria; phylum Pseudomonadota; class Alphaproteobacteria; order Rhodobacterales; family Rhodobacteraceae; genus Pikeienuella. The sequence continues at coordinate 3,424 of CALFYQ010000465.1, forward strand.
CGCTCCGGTGCTATCTTCGCGCGACTCGCAGACCCTGGAGCCGCCGATGACCCTTCTCCCCCGCCACGAAAGCCTCACCCGCCTCGTCGATGTCGCCGCCGGGCGCGCGCCGGCCGATCTCGTCGTCAGGGACGGGCGCTGGGTGAACGTGCATTCGGGCGAGGTGATCGCGGGAACCGACCTCGCGGTGGTCGCCGGCCGCTTCGCCTGGTGCGGGCCGGACGCCTCCCATTGCATCGGCCCGGAGACGGAGGTGGTGGAGGCCGGCGGCCGCTTTCTCGTCCCCGGCCTGATCGACGCCCACATGCATGTCGAGTCGGGCATGGTGACGGTGACGGAGTTCGTCCGCGCCGTCCTACCCCACGGCGCCACGACCCTCTTCATCGACCCGCACGAGATCGCCAACGTGCTCGGCCTCAAGGGCGTCCGGCTGATGCATGACGAGGCGATGGCGGCGCCCGCCAATGTCTTCGTCCAGGCGCCGTCCTGCGTCCCCTCCGCGCCTGGGCTCGAAACCGCCGGCGCCGAGTTCGGCCCGGACGAGATCGCCGAGATGGTGACATGGCCGAACATCGTCGGCCTCGGCGAGGTGATGAACTTCCCCGGCCTCGCCGCGAACGACCCGCGCATGGCCGGCGAGGTCCGCGCCGCGATGGCGGCCGGCAAGACCATCGGCGGCCACTACGCCGCGCCCGATCTCGGCGTGCCGTTCCACGCCTATGTCGCCGGCGGCGCCGCGGACGACCATGAGGGCACGCGCCCCGAGGACGCCGCGGCGCGGGTCCGGCAGGGGATGCGCGCCATGCTCCGCCTCGGCTCCGCCTGGCACGACGTCGCCGAGCAGATCCGTGCCGTCACCGAAATGGGGCTCGACCCCAGAAACTTCGTCCTCTGCACCGATGACAGCCATTCCGGCACGCTGGTGAAGGAGGGGCACATGGACCGGGTGGTGCGCCACGCCATCCGGCAGGGCGTTCGCCCCGTCATGGCGATCCAGATGGCCACGATCAACGCCGCCTGGCATTTTGGCATGGAGCGGGAGCTCGGCTCCATCGCCCCCGGCCGCCGCGCCGATCTCCTGATCGTCTCCGACCTCGCCGCGCTGAAGATCGACCGGGTCTACGCGGCCGGCCGGCTGATGGCGGAGGCGGGCGCGCTCGTCGCCGACATTCCGCCTTACGCCTATCCGGCGGAGGTGAAGGGAACCGTCCGCCTGAAGCGCCCCGTCGCGGCGGCCGATTTCACCGTCAAGGCCCCCGCCGGCGCCAATTCCGTCCGCGCCCGCGTCATCGGCGTGGTGGAGAACCAGGCGCCGACGAAAGCGCTCGAAGCCGATCTGCCGGTGAAGGACGGCGAGGTCGAAACGGAGGGCCCCGTCGCCCGCATCTCCCTCCTCGAGCGCCACCGCGCCACCGGAGAGATCGTCAACGCCTTCGTCTCCGGCTTCGGCTACGACATCCCCTGCGCCCTCGCCTCCACCGTGGCGCATGACAGCCACCAGATGATCGTCGTCGGCACCTCGAAGGCGGACATGGCGGCGGCCGCCAACCGGCTCGCCGAGGTCGGCGGCGGCGTCTGCTTCTTCGCCCGCGGCGAGGAGAAGGCGCTGATCGAGATGCCGGTCGCCGGCCTCATGTCCGACGAGCGGGCCGAGATCGTGGCGGAAAAGGCCGACAGGCTCCTCGCCGAGATGGCGAAGGCGGGCTGCCGGCTGAACAACGCCGTCATGCAGCACTCCCTCCTCGGCCTCGTCGTGATCCCGGAGCTTCGGATTTCCGACAAGGGCCTGGTGGATGTCCGCACCTTCGAGGCGGTGGACCTCTTCGTCTGAGGCGTCGAGGCGCGCCCCGCCCGCCCTTCGGCCCGTGCGACCAGCACGAGCCGCGCCCGACCCATCCCGGGGTCGGGCGCTATCCGCCCGATCAAGTCGCGCAACCGTCGTTCGGGGCGACGCCATCAACCACACCTGACCAATCGTCTCGGCGCCCTCCCTGGGTCGGCCGCGCGCCTCAGCGCGCCGCACAAGCGGCCTTTCCAAACGGGAAAACCAAAAGAACTTATTAAAATCAGTATCTTGATACCCTTATCAAGCGTGATAAGGGCTCACCTCCCGCCCGCCGCCGCCTCCAGCGCAGCGGCCAGCGCCGCCGCATCCCCTTCGATCAGAAGCCGCTTCACCCGCGTCGTCTCGCCCGCCTCGAAGCGCACCGCGGAACGCGGCGCGCCGGCGGCCTTCGCCAGCAGGCGGCGGAGCGCCTCGTTCGCTGCGCCCTCGACCGGCGGCGCCGAAACGCGCACGAGGAGAAGCGGGCGGCCATCTGCGTCCGCTCCGATCCCGTCGATCCGGTCCCGTCCGCCTTTCGGCGTCAGCCGCACGGCGACGGAGAGCCCGCCCGGCGCCGCCCGCCAGGGGCGCGCGCCGCTCACAGGTTGTTGGTGATCACCACCTGCAGGGCGAAGATGCCGATCAGCACCACGACCGGGGTCAGATCCAGCCCGCCCATCGGCGGCAGGATGTTGCGGATCGGCCGGTAGAGCGGCTCGGTAATCCGGTTCATCGTGGACCAGATCTGGTAGACGAAGGGCTGGCGGATGTTCAGCACGTTGAACGTGATGAGCCAGCTCATGATCGCCTGGATGATGATGATCCACCAGACGAGGTTCAGGATCGCCAGCAGGATCAGCTTGATCGAGTCCATCCGGGCCTCCGCACGCGACGAAAGCCTGACCTAGCCGCGGACCCCCGGCGCCGCAAGCCCTGCCCGCCGCGGCTTGCGGTTAACGAGGACGATGCCGAGCCCGACCAGCGCCAGCGCCGCGAGGAGGCGAAGCGTCAGCGGCTCGTCGAAGATCAGCCAGCCGAAGAAGACGCCGAAGACCGGCGCGAGGAAGCCGAAGCTCGCCATGTCCGAGGCCGGATAGATCGCCAGGATCCGGAACCAGACGAGATAGCCGCAGGCGACGATGCCGAGCGACTGGAAGGCGAGGATGCCGACGTGGAGCGGCTCCGGCGCCCGCACCGTGTCGCCGGTGAGGAAGGCGACGCCGATCAGCACCGGCGCCGAAACGGCGAGCTGGATGAGAAGCTGCGCCTCCGGCGTCGCCTCCGATAGCGGCGTGGCGCGGGCGACGAGCGCGATCCCCGCCCAGGCGACGGCCGCGAGAAGGCAGAGAAGGTCGCCGAGCAGCGCCTTCTCGGTCGCCGGCGCGGCGTTGGAGGAAAGCGCCAGCGTGACGCCGCCGACCGCTAGCGCCAGCCCCATCAGCTTCGCCCGCGTCAGCCGCTCGCCCGGGATCAGCACATGCGCGCCGAGCGCCACCCAGACCGGCATCGAATAGAAGAAGATCGAGGCGCGGGCGACCGAGGTGAGGTCGAGCGCGACGAAGAGTAGGATGAACTCGATGCAGAAGAAGACGCCGCAGGCGATGCCGGGCCAGAACCCGCCCCGGCCGAGCGAGATCCGCTTTCGCGTCAGGAGAGCGTAGATCAGCACCGGAACGAGCGCGATCAGCGAGCGGAGCCCGGCCTGAAGCGCCGGCGCGAAGCCCGCGTTCACCAGCTTGATGAGCGCCTGGTTGAACCCGAGAAGGCCCGAGAACACGACGAGCGCCGTCGCCCCGAGGGCGTCGATCCGGTCCTTGCGGGCCATGTTGTTTCCTTCCCTTGGGCGCGGACCCTCGCCGGTTCCGTATCGGCTGTCCAGCCGGCGCAAGGGGATGGCTGCCTTGCAGCGAGCGGGATGGATGCGCCCTAGAGCCAGTCCCGCAGGATCGCGACGAGCGGCCGGTCGGCCGGCGGCATCGGCAGGTCGGGGAGTTCGTCCGGCCGCACCCACTTGAGGCGCTGGCCCTCGACGGGGCTGACCGTCCCCTCCCATTTCCGGCAGGCGTAGAGCGGCATCAGCAGGTGGAACGCTTCGTAGCTGTGCGAGGCGAAGGTGAGGGGGGCGAGGCAGCTCGCCCAGGTCTCGATCGCGAGTTCCTCGCGCAGCTCGCGGATCAGCGCCGCCTCCGGCGTCTCCCCCGGCTCCACCTTGCCGCCGGGGAACTCCCAAAGCCCGGCGAGGGATTTGCCCGCCGGCCGCTCCGCGACGAGCACCCGCCCGTCGCGGTCGATCAGCGCGACCGCCGCGACGAGGACGATCTTCAAGAACGGTAATCCGCGTTGATGTCGATGTAGCGGTGGGTGAGATCGCAGGTCCAGACCAGCGCCTCGCCGGCGCCGAGCCCGAGATCGACGCCGATCTCGATCTCATCCCGCTGCATGTAGGCGGCGCCGGCCTCCTCGGTGTAGCTCTCCGCCCGCCAGCCCTTCTCGGCGACGAGGATGTCGCCGAACCGGATCGAGAGCCGGTCCCGCTCCGCCGGCTGGCCGGACTTGCCGACCGCCATGACGATGCGGCCCCAGTTCGGGTCCTGCCCGGCTATGGCCGTCTTCACCAGCGGCGAATTGGCGATGGCGCGGGCGACGACGCCCGCCGACGCCTCGGATTTCGCGCCCGTCACCTTGATGGCGACGAACTTAGAGATGCCCTCGCCGTCATAGACGATCTGCTTGGCGAGATCCTCGAGCACGCCCCGGAGCGCCGCCTCGAAGGGCGCCGCGCGCGGGTCCCGCCGGGTCTGGATCGGCGCGCCGCCGGCCTTGCCGGTCGCCGCCACGATCAGCGTGTCGGAGGTCGAGGTGTCGCCGTCCACCGTGGCGGCGTTGAAGGTCGTCTTCGTCGCCTCCGAGACCATCGACTGGAGGAGCGGCTGCGCCACCGGCGCGTCGGTGAAGACGAAAGCCAGCATCGTCGCCATGTCGGGCGCGATCATGCCGGAGCCCTTGGCGAAGCCGGCGATGGCGACGCGGACGCCGTCGAGGTCGATCTCCGCCGCGGCGCCCTTCGGGAAGGTGTCCGTGGTCATGATCGCCGCAGCGGCCTTGGCCCCGGCCTCGGGCGCGAGTTCGGCCGCAAGGTCGCCGAGCTTCGCCGCCACCTTCTCCGCCGGCAGCGGCTCGCCGATCACCCCGGTCGAGGCGATGAGGATCGCGCCGGGCTTGGTGCCGAGCGCCTTGGCGGCCGCCTCCGCGGTCCGCTGCACGCCCTGCATCCCGGCGTCGCCGGTGAAGGCGTTGGCGTTGCCCGAGTTGACGACGATGCCGAGCTTCCCCTTGGCCGGCGCGTTGGCGAGCGCCGCCAGCTTCGCGCGGCACCAGTCCACCGGCGCCGAGCGGGTGGAGGAGCGGGTGAGAACGCCCGCCACGGTCGAGCCCGCTGCGATCTCCGCCAGCATCACGTCGGTCCGGTTGGCGTAGCGCACGCCCGCTGCGCCGGCGGCGTAGCGGACGCCTGCGATCTCCGGCAGCGTCGGGAAGGGCTTCGCGAAGGGCGAGACCGGGTTCTTCGCCTTCGCCGGCTTCACCGCGACCGCCACCGGCGCGCCAAGCTCGGCGAGCTTCGCCTCGGTGTCGGCCAGTTTCAGCTTCAGCTCGGCCAGCCGTTCCGTCAGGCGGGCGATCTTCTTCTCGGGGTTCTTCGGGGCCTTGGCCCCGCCCTGTTTCTCGCCGGACTTCTTCTTCTCGCCCATCGGCTTACTCCGCGATCAGGGCATCGTCCCGCAGGGACTCGATGCCGGGCTGGCCCGACTCGACCTTAACCTCGCCCGCGTCGCGGAGCGCGGTCACCACCGCCTCGGTGATCTCCCGGCTCATCTGGCCGATCAGTTCCTCTCGCACCTCGGCGAGCGGCGGGGCCGGCCGGTCCCGCACGTCCTCGAGCTTGATGACGTGCCAGCCGAACTGCGTCTGCACCGGCTCCGAGATCTCGCCCGGCTTCAGCGCCAGCGCGGCCTGCTGGAACTCGGGCACCATCTGGCCTTCCTCGAACCAGCCGAGATCGCCGCCATTCGGCGCCGAGGGGCCCTTCGAGCGGGTCTTCGCCAGTTCGGCGAAATCGGCCCCGTCGGCGCGGGCGAGCTTGGCGATCTCCTCCGCCTCGGCCTGGTCGGGCACGAGGATGTGACGCGCCTTGTACTGCTTCACCGGCTCGGCGTTGACGTAACGCGCCTGGTATTCCGCCTCGACCGTCTCCGGCGTGATCCGCTCGTTCAGCCGCTCGCGCACGTAAAGCTCGGCGAGGAGGCTGGTGCGCTGGAAGGCGAGGGCGCGGATCGTCGCCTTCTTCTCGGCGAGGCCGGTCCGTTCCGCCGCCTGCCGCAACAGGATCTGGTTGGTGAGCTGCTCGATCAGCCCGTCGTAGAGCACCGTCTCGGGAATCGACTGGTATTGCGGCGGCAGCTCGGCGCGGAGCGCGATGATGTCGCCGAGGGTGATCTCTTCGCCGTTGACGGTGGCGACGAGCGTCGCCGGGTCGGCGGGCGGGGCGGTTTCCGCGGCGGCTTCGGCCGGCTGGGCGGCGGGCGCCTGCGTCGTGTCCTGCGCGAGGACGGGCGCCGCGGCGAGGGCGAAGCAGGCGAGAACGGCGATGCGCATTGATTTCCTCCGGTCGGCGGGGGGACCGCCTGGGGATCTGGGTCGGCGGCGCGGCGTTGACAGCCCGGGGGGCGGCGCATATCTCTCCGTCCGGCCCACGGGCCCGAACGGCGCGCGCCGCCTTCATCTACGATGTCGGGCCGTGGCGGACAAGAACCCAGGGCCGCATCCCGTGGAACCCGCGCGACGAAGGGCGCCCCTGGGCCGATGTGGCGCGTAGCGCGCCGATGACGGGGACGCGCGATGCTCGGTTTCGGGACTCTTGCGAAGAAGGTGTTCGGCTCGGCCAACGACCGCGTCGTGAAGGGCGCGCGCCGGACGGTCGAGGCGGTGAACGCCCTCGAAGCCGACTTCGCCCAGCTGTCCGACGAGGCGCTGAAGGCCAAGACGGCCGAATTCCGCGAACGGCTCGCCAAGGGCGAGACGCTGGACCAGCTCCTGCCCGAGGCCTTCGCCACGGTGCGGGAGGCGGCCAAGCGCACGCTCGGCCTCCGGCCGTTCGACGTGCAGATCGTCGGCGGCCTGATGCTCCACCAGGGCCGGATCTCCGAGATGAAGACCGGCGAGGGCAAGACGCTGGTCGCGACGATGCCGACCTATCTCAACGCGCTCGAGGGCAAGGGCGTCCACATCGTCACGGTGAACGACTATCTCGCTCGCCGCGACGCGGACTGGATGGGCAAGCTCCACCGCTTCCTCGGCCTCACCGTCGGCGTGATCGTGCCGAACATGGACGACCGCGCGCGCAAGGCGGCCTATGCCTGCGACGTCACCTACGCGACGAACAACGAGCTCGGCTTCGATTATCTCCGCGACAACATGAAGTACTCGCTGGACCAGATGGCCCAGCGCGGCCACCGCTTCGCCATCGTCGACGAGGTCGACTCGATCCTCATCGACGAGGCGCGGACGCCGCTGATCATCTCCGGCCCGACCGAGGACATGTCGGAGCTCTACGTCGCCATCGACAAGATCATCCCGAACCTCTCGGCCGAGCATTACGAGATCGACGAGAAGCACCGGACCGCGATCCTCACCGAGGAGGGAACCGAACTCGTCGAGCAGTTGATGCGCGAGGCCGGCCACCTGCCCGAGGGCGAGACGCTCTACGACATGGAGAACGTCACGCTCGTTCACCACGTCAACCAGGCGCTCCGGGCGCACAAGCTCTACCAGAAGGACAAGGATTACATCGTCCGCCAGGGCAAGGTCGTCATCATCGACGAGTTCACCGGGCGCATGATGGACGGCCGCCGCTGGGGCGACGGGCTTCACCAGGCGGTGGAGGCCAAGGAAGGCCAGCCGATCCAGCCCGAGAACGTCACCCTCGCCTCCGTCACCTTCCAGAACTACTTCCGCCTCTACGACAAGCTGGCCGGCATGACCGGCACGGCGATGACCGAGGCGGAGGAGTTCCGCGCGATCTACGGGCTCGACGTAGTGGAGATTCCCACCAACGTTCCGGTGGCGCGTGAGGACGACGACGATCAGGTGTTCCGCACCGCGCAGGAGAAATACATCGCCATCATCCAGGCGATCGCCGACGCGCACCGCCGCGGCCAGCCCGTGCTGGTCGGCACCACCTCGATCGAGAAGTCCGAGATGCTCTCGGGCATGCTGAAGAACCCCGCCGTGCTCCGCGACGCCGCGTCGAAGCTGAGGGCATTCGCCGACAAGCTGAACGCCAAGAAGGAGAAGGACGAGATCGCCCGGTTCCGCGAGGAGGCGGACCGGATCGACGAACTTGCCAAGAACCCGAACGGCATCCCGCACCAGGTGCTGAACGCCCGCTTCCACGAGCAGGAGGCGCAGATCGTCGCCCAGGCCGGCGCGCCGGGCGCGGTGACCATCGCCACCAACATGGCCGGCCGCGGCACCGACATCCAGCTCGGCGGCAACCCGGAAGGGCGCATCCTCAACGCGCTCGTCCAGGCGCACCGCGACGAGATCGAGCGTCAGGTGAAGGAGCAGGCGGACCGCATCGTCGCCGCCCAGCCCGCGCTCGAGGACGAGAACCAGGCCAAGGCGCGCGAGCAGGTGATCCGCCAGATGGTGGCGCAGCAGCTCGTCTCATCCGCCGTGCAGGTGCTGAAGAAGGAAGCCGACGAGGGTGGCCACAAGGAGATCGTCGAGCCGATCAAGGCCGAGGTCGCCGCCGCCAAGGAAAAGGTGAAGGAGGCCGGCGGCCTCTGGGTCATCGCCACCGAACGGCATGAGAGCCGGCGCATCGACAACCAGCTCCGCGGCCGCTCCGGCCGGCAGGGCGACCCGGGCCGCTCGACCTTCTTCCTCTCGCTCGAAGATGACCTGATGCGGATCTTCGGCTCCGAGCGGATGGACGGGATGCTCCAGCGGCTCGGCCTCCGCGAGGGCGAGGCGATCGTCCACACCTGGGTCAACAAGGCGATCGAGAAGTCTCAGGCCAAGGTCGAGGCCCGCAACTTCGACATCCGCAAGAACCTCCTCAAGTTCGACGACGTGATGAACGACCAGCGGAAGGCGATCTTCGCCCGCCGCCGCGAGGTGATGGAGGCGCGCGACGTCTCCGAGACGGTGGAGGAGATGCGGACGGCGCTGGCGGAGGACCTCGTCGCCCAGCACATCCCGGCGCGCGCCTATGCCGAACAGTGGGACACGGACGGCCTCGCCGATGCGGTGAAAGAGATCTTCGCGCTCGACTTGCCGATCAAGGCCTGGGCGGCCGAGGAAGGCGTCGACGACGAGGTGATCCGCGAGCGGCTAGAGGCCGCCATCGCCGAACAGGCGGTGCGACTCGTCGCCAAACACGGCGCGGAGCGGATGCGCCAGGTCGAGAAGGCCGTGCTGATCGAGGCGATCGACCATGGCTGGCGGGAGCATCTGACCACGCTCGACCATCTACGCTCCGTCATCGGCCTCCGCGGCTACGCCCAGCGCGACCCGCTGAACGAGTTCAAGTCCGAGGCGTTCGAGCTCTTCGAGCGGCTGATGACCCGGTTCCGCCACGACGTGACGCGCCGGATCAGCCATGAGCAGTTCCCGGCCGAGCGCGCGCCGCAGCCGCAGATTCCGCCCGAGCTGCTGGCCGCGATGCAGGGCGCCCAGCGCGCGCCGCAGCAGCCCGCGCCCGAGCCCGCCGCGGCGCAGCCCGCCGCCGCCCCGGCCCCGACGCCGGAATCGCCGCCCGCGCCATCCGCCGTCGCGCCCGACCCGAACGACCCGGCGAGTTGGGGCAAGGTCGGCCGGAACGATCCTTGCCCCTGCGGCAGCGGCAAGAAATACAAGCAGTGCCACGGCAAGCTCTGATCGCGGCGCGCGGGGCCTGAGGCTCCGCCGCTTCGTCAGGCGCGGCTGAAGCGGGCGGCGAAAAAGCCGTCGAGCCCGCCGCGCTCCGGCCAGAAATCGGGCCGCGCGCGGAACGCGCCCGCTTCGGAAACGAGGGCCGCGTCCCCCGCCTCCTCCGCCGTGACCGGCCGCGCCACGGCCTCGGCATGCGCCTCGGCGAAGGCCGCCGCGCGTTCCTCCCCCTCCGCTTTCAGGAGCGAACAGGTGGCGTAGATCAGCGTCCCGCCCGGCGCGGTGAGCGCCCAGGCGGCGTCGAGCATCTTTCCCTGCAATTCGGTCAGCGCCGACAACCCGCTGTCGTCGCGGAGGCGCGGCAGCTCTGGGTGCCGGCGGATCGTGCCGGTCGCCGAGCAGGGCGCATCGAGGAGGACGAGGTCGAACGGCTCCGCCCGCCAGTCCAGCGCATCGGCGACGACGGTCTCCGCCGCGAGCCCGGTGCGTTCGAGGTTCTCGGAAAGCCGCCCCATCCGCGCCGCCGAGGCGTCGAGCGCCGTGACCCGCCAGCCGGCGGCGGCGAGCTGCATGGTCTTCCCCCCCGGCGCGGCGCAGAGATCGAGCGCCCGCCGTCCTTTCCCCGGCCCGGCGAGCCGGGCGGGAACGGCGGCGGCGGCGTCCTGCGCCCACCATTCGCCCTCGGCGAAGCCGGGGAGGTGGGAGATCATGCCCGGCCGGTCGAGCCGGACCGAGCCGGTCGGCAGCGCGGCGCCGCCGAGCCGGGCGGCGAGCGCCGCGGCGTCGCCGTCCCGCGGGGTGAGGTCCACCGGCGCGGGCCGCAGATGCGCCTCGGCGATGGCCGTCGCGGTCTTCCGCCCCCAGTCGGCGCGGAGCGCGCGGGTCAGCCAGCCGGCGGCGTTGAGGCGCCCATGCTCGAACCCCTCCCAGAGTTCCGGCCCCTCCCGCGCCACGCGCCGAAGGACGGCGTTTACGAGCCCCGCGAGGCGCACCGTCGCGCGGTCCCGCTTCGCGAGCTCCACGGCGGCGTCCACCACGCCATGCGCCGCCTCGCCGAGCGCCAGCATCTCGACCGCGCCGAGCCGCAGGAGCGCGAGCGCCGGGTCCGGCGGCCGCCGGTCGGTGAAGATCGCGAGAAGATGGTCGGCCGAGCCCATCCAGCGGAAGACGGCGCGGGCGAGGGACAGCGCCCGCGCCCGCTCCGGCCCCGAGAGCCCGCCCGGCAGCGCCGCTTCGTCGAGCGGGGCGCCGTCCTCGGCGCGGGCGAGGAGGCAGAGCGCGGCGCGCCGGGCGGAAAGCGGATCGGACAGGTCAGGCCCAGGGATTGGCGCTGCGGGAGCCCGGCCGTCGCGGCACGCGGTTTTCCGCCGCCTGCCGTTCCATCAGCCGGCGGCCGGCCATCTCTTCCAGCGCCGCGATCCGGTTCTCCGGGTTCGGATGGGTGGAGAAGAGCGCGTCCGCGCCCCGCCCGGTGAGCGGGTTCATGATGAAGAGGTGCGCCGAGGCGGGGTTCCGCTCCGCGCTCGGCATCTCGATCCGCCCGGCGAAGGCGGCGATCTTGCGAAGCGCCGAGGCGAGGGCGAGCGGCTGGCCGCAGATCTCCGCGCCGGCCCGGTCGGCGGCGTATTCCCGCGTCCGCGAGATCGCCATCTGCACGATCATCGCGGCCACCGGCGCGAGGATCATCACCAGGATCGAGCCGAGCGCGCCGAGCGGCGAGCGATCGTTGCGGAAGAAGAGCGCGAACTGCGCGAGAAAGCCGATGGCGCCGGCGATGGCGGCGGCGACCGTCATCGTCAGCGTGTCGCGGTTGCGGATATGCGCCAGCTCATGCGCCATCACGCCTTCCAGCTCCTCCGGCGTCAGCATCCGCACGAGGCCGGTCGTCGCGGCGACGGCGGCGGTCTCGGGGCTCCTTCCGGTGGCGAAGGCGTTCGGCTGGTCCGAATGGATGAGGTAGATGTCCGGCGTCGGCAGGCCGGCGTTGCGGGAGAGCCGCTCCACCATGTCGTAGAGCTGCGGCGCGCCGGCCCGCGTCACCGGCTCCGCATTGTGCATGCGAAGCGCCAGCTTGTCGGAGTTCCACCAGGCCCAGCCATTGGTGGCGAGCGCGATGGCGAAGGCGATCAGCGCGCCCTGCATCCCGCCGATCAGCCAGCCGGCGGTCAGGAAGAGCGCCGTCATCGCGGCGAGGAGAAGGGCTGTCTTCGCGGTGTTCATCGCCTATATCCCCGTTCGAGGATCACGGAGCGGGATATATGGCGGACGCGCCCTCCGATAAAGACGCCGCGGTGAAAGAGCCGGCGGAGCGGATCGAAGCCGCCGCCGCCCGCGCGCTGGTCGAGGCCGAGGCGCGGCGGAAGGCCGCCAAGCCGCTCGACCTGCCGAAAGAGCTCGGTGGCCGCGACGGGCCGGAGCCGACCCGGTTCGGCGACTGGGAGAAGGACGGGGTCGTCTCCGACTTCTAACCTTGGAGTTCAGAGGGAAAGGCGGGTCCGCGGCGATTGGGCGGAACACACGCCCGCCGCGGACCCTGCTCGACGCTCGCACGCGCGCCGACGCACCTTCGATGGGCGATCATTCACACGACGCTTCGCCCGATTTTCCACGCAAACACACAAACATGCACACACCCCAACAGGCGGCCCCGGAGCGTTACGCTTCGCCCCGCTCCGGCGCGGAACGCGACGCCGGAGGCTGCATCCGGTATAGAAGCAAGGGGCGTGCCAAACTCAGGATCGCGCGCCAAGCGCTTGGAATCGCGGGAAACGCGATTCGTGGTGAATCCACCGAAAATCGTCGATCGGCGGAGTGCTTCAGGCTGGCGCGACCGGCTGTGCCGGATCGAACCCCAAAACAAGGTTAATGAATTGACGAATAAGGGAATTTAGGGCGCATTTGTCGCAAGGTCCGGGAGGCTCAGCGGGCCTCGACGAGGTTCGGCCGCGGCTCGTTCTCGTCCTCGATGGCGCGGCGCGCGGCGGCGCCGATCGCCTGGCGCTCCTGCTCGCTGATCTGGCCCTCGCGCGACGGCTCGTCGAGGCCGGGGATGCGGACCGTCACCTCGCGGTGCGCGAAATGGATCCCCTCCTTCTCGAAGAGGCTGCGGATCTCCTGGTAGACCAGCTTCCGCGTCGTCCACTGGTCGCCCGGCCGGGTCATGTACTTGACCCGGATGATCATCGCGCTGTCCTCCATCATGTAGACGCCCTGGGATTTCAGCGGCTGGAGGAATTTCGGCCCCTCGATCGGGTGCTCCAGCAGCCGCTCGCCGAGCTTCTTGATTAGCTTCCGGACCTTGTCCACGTCGGTGTCGTAGGTGAGGCGGAGCGGCAGCTTCATCATCACCCAGTCGCGGCTGTAGTTCGTCAGGTGCTTGATCTCGCCGAACGGCACCGTGTTGAGCGCGCCGAGATGATGGCGAAGCTGGAAGGAGCGGAGGGAGATCTTCTCCACCGTGCCCTTCACCCCGCCGATGTCGATGTACTCGCCCTTCCGGAAGGCGTCGTCGGAAAGGAAGAAGACGCCGGAGAGGATGTCCCGCACCAGGCTCTGCGCGCCGAAGCCGATGGCGAGGCCGACGACGCCGGCGCCGCCGAGGAGCGGCGCGACGTTCACGCCGAGCTTCATCAGGACGAGAAGCCCGGCCGAGGCGGCGATCACCACGAGCACGAAGGAGCGGAAGAGCGGCAGGATCGTCGCGAGGCGGGAGGCGGCGGCGCGCGCCCCGCCCTCGTCGCCCGGCTCCGCCTCCACCTCGTAGCCGCCTTCCTCCTCGATCTTCCGGTCCATCCAGATCCGGGCGGCGTGGTAGGCGATGTAGCCGAGGAAGGCGACGTCGATCAGGTCTTGCGCCATGTCGAGCGGGCTGCCGTCGGCGAAGGCCTCCTTGCCGAGCCAGACCCGAATCAGCGCATAGGCGCCCGCGCCGAGGGCGAAGAGGCTCGCGACGCGGCGGGCGAGGTCCTCGAAGGTCCGCATCCCGCGGCGGCCGAGCTCCGGCGGGCGTGGCCGGAACTCCGTCGCGCCGGCGCCGCCCTCCTCGTCGCCGCCATCGTCGGGGCCGTCGGCGTCGACGTCGATCAGCCGCGCGCGGATCGCCCCGCGCTCGGCTTCCGTCTCCACCGCTTCGAGGTCCGCCACCGCATCGTTGACGCGGCGGATCTCCCGCGCCCGGCGGAAGAGGCGCTCCACGAGATAGACAGTGACCGCGTAGACGACGAGCCCGGCCAGCACGACGACGAAGGCGCCGACGAGGAGCGAGACGCCGTGCGGCAGGCCCATGATCGTGCGATAGGCGCTCTCGGTCCAGGCGAAGACCATGTAGACGACGGCCGCCGGCGCCCAGAACACCGAGGCGAGCGCGGCGATCCAGGTCGCCTGGTTCCGCGCCTCGCCGCCGAGAAGGGCGCGCGTGATCGCCGCCCGGTTCATGCGCACCATACCGAGCGCGATCAGAAGCGAGATCGTGTTCGCGCCGATCGTGGTGAGCGCGGAGACTTCCTCGTCCACCTTCATCTCGGTGAGCCAGGCGCTGAAGACGGTGGACGCGATCGCGAAGATCGCCCCGGCGGCGAGCCAGCGATAGAGCTTGCGCGCATCGGCGTCGGACATCACAGGGATGCGGTAGGCCGGCAGATAGGGCGAAAGCGTCATCCGCCAGAGCACGTCCGCCATCTGCATCATCGCCACCGCGGCGGCGACGGCGAGGACGGTTTTCAGCGTCGCCTCGTCCTCGGTGTAGAAACCCGATCCGACCGCCGCGGCGATCACCAGCGAGATGATGACGCCCACCACCTGCAAGGCGACCCGCGTCGCCAGCACCGGCATCTTGTCGACGATCCCGTCCGGCTTTCCGCCTCTCTGCACCCGGCGCATGATCGGCAGGCCGAGATAGAGGCCGAAGACGGAGGCGCCGGCCCGGCCGATGGCGATCAGCACCACGGTGAAGAGGAGCGCACCAAGGAAATAGGCGCCCGAGCCGCTCGGGCTCGCCGCGTCGAGGGCGCGCCCCATCCGCTCGAAATAGGTTCCCGCTGAGCCGAAGATTCGCCGCGCCTTCTGCTGGAACACGCCGACCTGCTGCTGCGTCATCTGCAGCGCGGAATCGGATTCGTAGGCTTCCGCAACCGCGCCATAATCGGCGAGGCCGGGCAGGCCGGGGCCGACGGGCGCGGCCGGCGCCTCGGCCGCCGGCGCCGGCTTGTCGCCCGCGCCGCCGGCCGCCGCGCCCGCGAGCGCGCCGTAGTCGGCCGCATTCTGCGCGCCCGACGGCCCTGCGAAGAGCAGCGCCGCGACAAACAGGGATCGGGCGAATGTCAGTCGCACGCGGGCTCACTCCGGCTTCATGTCGCAGGCCCGCAGAATACCCCGTTTCGCATTTGAATCACGTCACTTTCGCGACGCCGCGGGAGGCTGGCCTTTCGCTGGAACCGCGGGTAAGACTTTTTCGGAGGCGGCGGGGGAGCCGGCCGGTCCCGACGCAGGGAGAGCAGAGGGATGAACAGACACGCCGCGCGCGGCGCGTTGAGACGGGCGGGCCGCGGCTCGAGCCGGCGCGTCCTGCTCTATAGCCACGACACGTTCGGGCTCGGCCATCTGCGCCGCAGCCGGACGATCGCGCAGGCGTTGACGGCGGAGGACCCGAACCTTTCGGCGCTGATTGTCACCGGCTCGCCGATCGCTGGGCGGTTCGACTTCAATGACCGGGTGGACCATGTGCGCCTTCCGGGTGTCGTGAAGCTGCCGGACGGCGCCTACGCCTCGCACAACCTCGGCCTCGACATCGAGGAGACGGTGGACCTCCGCGCCGCCATCCTCGCCGCCACCGAGGAGAGCTTCGACCCCGACCTCGTGATCGTCGACAAGGAGCCCTGGGGCTTTCGCAACGAACTCGCGGCCGTCCTTGAAACGGCGAAGGCCCGCGGCGCGCGGCTCGTCCTCGGCATCCGCGACGTGCTCGACGAGCCCGAGACGCTGAAGAAGGAATGGGAGCGCAAGGACGCGCTCCACGCCGTCGAGACCTATTACGACGAGATCTGGATCTACGGCCTGCCGCAGATCTGCGAGCCGCTGGCCGGCCTGCCGCTCTCCCGCCGGGTGCGGGAGAAGATGCGCTACACCGGCTACCTCCACCGCGAGGCGCCGCCCTGGCCGCTGGTCGGGCTGACGCCGCC
>CALFYQ010000466.1 GCA_937952085.1 uncultured Paracoccaceae bacterium
ATCACGGCCAGATCGAGGCCGGCCGCGCGCTCGGCCTGCGGCCGCTCCAGATCTTCCGCCATATCGTGCTGAAGCCGGCGATCCAGGCGATCTATCCGGCGCTGACCAGCCAGTTCATCCTGCTGATGCTCTATTCGAGCGTCTGCTCGACGATCTCGGCGACCGAACTGACCGGCGCGGCCGGCGACATACAGTCCCGCACCTTCCGCAGCTTCGAGGTCTATTTCGTCGTGACCTGCCTCTATTTCTCCATGGCGATGGCGTTCTGGGCGCTGTTCGACGGCGTGGAACGGCGGTTTCTGCGCCAGTCGAAGGCGCGCTGAGCGATGCGAGACCTCGGGCCCAACGAAATCTTCTACATCGTCTTCGCGGTGCGCTGGACATTGCTGCTCTCGCTGATCGCGCTTGCGGGCGGGGCGGCGGGCGGTCTTCTAATCGCCCTGGCGCGCACCAGCGGGGTGAAGGCGCTGAACTGGCCGGCGCTCGGCTTCGTGCGGCTCTTCCAGGGCACGCCGCTCCTCATGCAGCTCTTTCTTGCGTTCTTCGTGCCGAGCCTCTTCGGCTACAATGTGAGCGCGCTCGCCGCGGCGGCGATCGGCCTGTCGCTGAACGGCGCGGCCTTCCTCGGCGAGATCTGGCGCGGCTGCATCAGCACGGTCCCGGCCGGGCAGGGTGAGGCGGCGCGGGCGCTCGGCTTCGGCTACTGGACCCGCACCTTTCTGATCGTGCTGCCGCAGGCCTATCGCATCGCGATCCCGCCCTCGATCGGCTACGTCGTGCAGCTTATCAAGGGCACCTCGCTCGCCTCGATCATCGGCTTCGTCGAACTGACGCGGGCGGCGCAGATCATCAACAACCAGACCTTCGAGCCCTTCCTGATCTTCGGGCTGATCGGGGCCGTCTACTTCGTCATCTGCTGGCCCCTTTCGCATCTCAGCTCGCGCATGGAGCGGCGGCTCATGACGTCCCGCGGCGGCGCCCGGGCCGCAGCCTGAATCAATCAACGAAAGACAAATCGGAGAGGAGACGCCCCATGATCGGACTGCCAGGAACTTCCCTGATCGCCTTCGCCACGGCCGCGGCGATCGGCTGCCTCGCATCGGCCGCCGCCGCGCTGACGCCGGAGGAGGTCAAGGAGAAGGGAACGCTCGTCGTCGGCGTCCTCGCCGACTTCCCGCCCTTCGGCGGCACCGACGCGAACCAGCAGCCGGTGGGCTTCGACAACGACATCGCCGCCCTCCTCGCCGCGAAGATGGGCGTCAAGCTGGAGATGGTCCAGGTGACGGGGCCGAACCGGATCCCCTATCTCCTCACCAACCGGATCGACATGTTGATCGCCGCGCTCGGCATCAACGCGGAGCGGGCCAAGCAGGTCGCCTTCTCGAACCCCTACAGCACGCTCGACATAATGGTGATGGCGCCGAAATCGGTCGAGCTGACCGAGCCAGCCGGGTTGAAGAACTACGTGGTCGGCGTCACCCGCGCCGGCAGCCAGGACACGTTCCTCTCCGCCGTTGCCCCGGACGGGACCGACATCCGCCGCTTCGACGACGACGCAATCTCCCTCCAGGCGATGATCTCGCGTCAGATCGAAGTGTTGGGCGGCAGCAGCATCCATCTCGCGGTCCTGAACCGGGACCATCCTGAGCTTCAGATGGAGCGCAAGTTCCCGCTGCATTCCCAGGGCAACGGCATCGGCCTGCGCACGGAAGATGAGGCGCCTCTCGCCTATGTAAACGACTTCGTGGCCGAGATCGTCGCCAATGGGGAGCTCGACAAGGTGCATCGCACCTGGTTCGGCGCACCGCTGCCCGAACTGCCGCCGCTGCCCCAGTTCTGAAACAGCCAGCCGCGGCCGAACGACCGGCCGCGGCCTTGCGCGGGGCCGCCCCGCGCCATGACGAAAGGAAGAATCGTGTGACCGAAGCTCCAGACCGGCAGATTCCCGGCGTCTATCGCCGCCGGATTGGCGACATCGTCGTCACCGCGCTCTCGGACGGTTATGTCGATGTCGGATATGGCATGTTCGGCGTGATCGCTCAGGCGGAGGCCGAGTCGATCCTCCGAAACGCGTTCCGTCCGGCCCCGCCGCGCCTCGCGGTGAATGCGTTCCTGATCCATTCCGCGGGCCGCGTCGCGCTGGTCGACACCGGCTGCGGGCCGGATCGCGGCGCGCCGCTCGGCCGCGTCGCCAAACATATCGAAGCGGCCGGCGTGGCGCCGGAGGAGATCGACACCATCCTTCTCACCCACATGCATCCGGACCATTCCAACGGCCTGACCGCCACGGACGGAATGCCCTTCTACCCGCATGTGCAACTCGTTCTGGCGGAGCCGGAATTGCGGCATTGGCTGGACGACGCGGCGATGGCGCGCGCAAGCGCCCCGCACCGAGAGCGCTTCTTCCTCGGCGCGCGCTCGCAGATCAAACCCTATCTCGACCGGGTCCGGTTCGCCGAGGGAGAGGTCTTTCCGGGCGTGACCGCCATGCCGCTTCCCGGCCATACGCCGGGCCATACCGGCTATCTCGTTTCATCCGGCGGCGAGGACCTGCTGATCTGGGGCGACATCGTCCACCACTCGGACATTCAGATCCGGCGCCCTGACGTGTGGGTCGAGCAGGACAGCGACCCCGAGACCGCGGTCGCCACCCGCAAGCGTACGCTGGAGATGGCGTCTCGCGACCGGCTTCTGATCGCCGGGGCCCATGTCCACTTCCCCGGCTTCCTGCACGTGTCCGGCGACGCCGGAACGGGCTATGAGCTTCACCCGGAACTCTGGGTGCAGGACCTTTGATCGAACGGGAGGCGAAGGTGCGCTGCGCGATCCTCGACGACTACCAGAACGTCGCTCTCTCCATGGCCGACTGGAGCCTTCTGGCGGGCGACGTCGATCTGACCGTGTTCAACGCTGGGCTCGGAGATGAGGCGGCCGTCGCCGCCGCGCTCGCCGATTTCGAGATCGTATGCCTGATGCGGGAGCGGACGCCGTTCTCGGCCTCGCTGATCGCGGCGCTGCCAAGGCTGAAGTTGATCGTCACGTCGGGCCCGCGCAATGCGGCGATCGACGTGGCGGCGGCGAAGGCGCGGGGGGTCGTCGTCTGCGGCACCGAGTCGGTCGCGCACCCGACCGCCGAGCTGACCTTCGCGCACATCCTCGAATTCGCCCGCAAGGTCGGCCATGAGAACGCCCGGCTGAAAGCGGGCGCCCCATGGCAGGAGACGATCGGGCGCGACCTCAATGGCCGGACGCTCGGCCTGCTCGGGCTGGGCCGCCTTGGCGGGCGTGTCGCGAAGATCGCCCGCGCCTTCGAAATGAACGTCATCGCCTGGAGCGAGAACCTGACCGAGGCGCGCGCCGCCGAGGCGGATGCGCGCCTCGTCCCGAAGGAGGAACTGTTCCGGGAGGCCGACTTCCTCTCCATCCATCTCGTTCTGAGCGGCCGCTCGCAGGGCCTCGTCGGCGCCGCGGAACTCGCGCTGATGAAGCCGCACGCGGTCCTGGTGAACACGTCGCGCGGCCCGATCGTGGCTGAGGCGGACCTGCTCGACGCGCTGCGCGCCGGGCGCATCGCCGGCGCCTGCATTGACGTTTTCGATGAAGAGCCCCTGCCGCCGGGCCACCCCTACCGGGCGGAGCCGCGCGTACAGCTCTCGCCGCATCTCGGCTACGTCACCGAAGACGCCTATCGCGTCTTCTACGGTCAAATCGTGGAAGACATCCGTGCGTTCCTCGACGGCAGCGCGGTTCGCGTCATCTGAGCGTTTCGCAAGCTGCGGCCCGGCGGCGCCGGAAGGCGGATTCCTTTGGATGTTTCCGGGGGGGGGGCGTGAATCCGCCCCGGGCGCCGGCGTCGTGCGCCGTCAGACGAAACGCGCCGGTTTCCGGTTGGGCGCCGTCAGCCGGCTTTCAACTCCGTCTCACAGCGCGCGCGTCGGGTTTCGCCGACGAGGCCGATCAGGTCGTCAGCGCCCGTCGCCGCCGCGGCGGATCGAGGTGATCATGTCGATTGCTGCCAGAACCAATGTCACCGCGATCACGGCGAGCAGATCCGGGCTCGGGACATAGGCCGCAAGCGGCGCGAGAAAGAT
>CALFYQ010000467.1 GCA_937952085.1 uncultured Paracoccaceae bacterium
GCTTCCACCAGTATCTCACGCCGGCGCAGATCGAGGGGAAGGTGGCGCTGATCCATGTCGGGCTCGACGCGACCGACCGGCACCAGACCCCGCTCGCCCTCATCGCCGAGGAGGGGGACCGGCCGGGCGGCGAGGTGCACGCGCAGGCCATCGCGCAGATCTTCGATCATCGGCGGCTGACCGAGGTCGGCCCCGCGGCGGAGCTGATCGCCGCGGCCGCGGCCGCGCTCCTCGCCACCGGCGCGCTCCTCACCCACCTGCCGGTCGCGGCGCGGGCGGGGCTCGTCGCGCTCGTCCTCGGGCTCACGGCGGCGGCCCCGGCGATGGCGCTCGCCGCTGCGATGATCCGCGCGCCGACGCTGCCGCCGCTCCTCGCCGCGGCGCTCGCGGCGAGCGGCGTCGCCCTCGTCCGCTGGCGCGAGGACGCGGCGACGCGGCGGCGTCTCCGCGAAGCCTTCGGCCGCTTCGTCTCCCCCGAGATCGTCCGCCAGATCGAGCAGAACCCCGACGCGCTGAAGCTCGGCGGGGAGCGGCGGGCCGTCACCTGCGTCTTCACCGATGTCGCCGGCTTCACCTCGATCTGCGAGGGCCTCGCGCCGGACGTGCTGGTGGACATGCTCAACCGCTATCTCGGCGGCGCCTCGAAGATCTTCATCGAACGGGGCGGCACGCTCGACAAGTTCGTCGGCGACGCCGTGGTCGGCTTCTTCGGCGCCCCGGTGGCGCGGGAGGATCATGCGGCCGCGGCCATCGCCATGGCCGTGGCGCTCGACGCCTATGCCGAGGCCTTCCGCGTCGGAGAGGTCGCGGCGGGCCGGCCCTTCGGCGTCACCCGCATCGGCGTCCATACCGGCTCGGCCACGGTCGGCAATTTCGGCGGCGACCTCTTCTTCGACTACACCGCGATGGGCGACACCGTGAACGTCGCCGCCCGGCTCGAAGGCGCGAACAAGGCCTTCGCCGGCCGGCTCTGCGTCTCCGGCGCCTCGGTCGCGGCGGCGAAGGGGAAGCTCGAAGGCGTGCATTTTCGCCCAATCGGGTCCCTCGTGGTGAAGGGGCGGGCGGAGCCCCTCGAAACTTTCGAGGCTTTCGGGGCGAACGACCCGAGACTCGCCACGCTCGAGGCCTATCTTGCCGCCTGGGAGACGCTCGATGACGACCCGACCGCCGCCCTCGCGGCGTTCCGCGCCCTCGCGGAGGCCGCGCCGGAAGACGGGCTCGTCGCCTTCCAGCGGGAGCGGCTGGAGGCCGGCGAGCGCGGGCGCATCGTCACGCTGAAGGAGAAATAGGGATGAAACGCGCGGTTCTCGGCATCATGGCGGCACTCGCCTTCGGCGCGGCGGCCGCGGCGCAGGATTTCGTCGTCACCGCCTCGCCGCTGGCGGAGCCCGGGCCGGGGCGGATGGTGCCGGCCGACACCACCATAAAGCTGGGCGCGGGGCAGGTGATGGAGCTGGTCGGCCCCGGCGGGCCGCTGAAGATCGCCGGGCCCTATGAGGGCGCGATCGGCGCCGCGGCCGGCGCGACGCAGACCGCCTCCGCCTCGCCGCTCGGCGATCTCGTGAAGCGGCGGGAGCGGATGCGCGCCCTCGGCGCCTCGCGGAATTCCGGCGGCGGCGGGCCGACCGAGGCGAGCTTCCAGCTTCTCGCCGATCCGGCCTGGTGCGTCGGCGGCGCGAAGCCAGAGCTGTTCCTCGCGCCCGCCAAGGCGGACCGCGTCGTCACGTTGATCTCGTCGGACGGCAAGCGCGCCGAAATGCTCTGGCCGGCCAACAAGGCGACGCAGCCCTGGCCCGACGCGGCCCCGTTCTCCGCCGGCGCCCGGTACAAGGTCGCGGTCGGCGATGTCGAGATGCCGGGCGGGTTCGAGCTGAAGGCCGGGCCGAAGGGCGCCAGCGCGGGCGAGCGGCTCGCCGGCTACATTTCCGCCGGCTGCCATGCGCAGGCCGAGGCGGAAATGGAGAAGCTCGGCGGCTGATCGGGCTGGTTCCACCTGGAGCGGGCTATGAGATTCGAACTCGCGACCTCAACCCTGGCAAGGATGGGCTTTGGCTCTAAGGTTTTGTTTTGATTTACGAAGGGAACGCTGCCAGCCCCGTTGGCGCTTCACATGTCACCCTACGATGACCTCGCCCCGCTCATGAGGCGAGGCCTCCTCCTTCTGGTGTGCGCCGACGGAGCTGATCCGAAGGCGGAACAGTTCCGTGGTTTGTCTATCGGCCGCCAAAGCCAATCCGGCCCGTGCTGAGCTGATCGCCGTCCCCCGGCCTCCGAGGAACGGCTCCGGGTCCGCAAACCGACGATCCATCCCGCCTCAAGCGCCTTCGCGAGAGCCGGGGCCCGGTCGTGCGGGAACCGGCTTCGACCCTGCTTGAGCCAGGTGAGCATGTTCGGGTTGGCGACGCCCGCCTCGCGGCCGGTCCCGTTCGACGTCTCCTTCGGCGCGAGACCATGGCTTCGCTCCTCGGGGAGGAGGACGGTCGGGTCAACTTGAGCTCCTTGAGCGGCAGGTCGAAGTCCCAGGAAATTCACGCCTGATCGATGGGGATCGATGCGGTTGGCCCGAGCTGCGGGCGAACGAATCCTCCGGGTTCGTCGGCGCCTGGGGGCGCCGTGCGCGCGACGAAATGACCAACTCAGTCCCCAGCCTTGTGCGGCTCTCGCCGAGGGATGGGAAAGGCCCCGAGAAATCTGCCTCGCCCTTCGAACGGC
>CALFYQ010000468.1 GCA_937952085.1 uncultured Paracoccaceae bacterium
CTCGGTTAGTTTGGCGCGACAGGTTCTTCCGGCATCGGAGTCGCCGCCGTGTTTCAGTCTCTTCGCGCCAGATTGATTCTCCTCGTCGTGGGCGTCGCCTGCGGGACCGCCGGCGGCATCGGCGCCCTGGATTACGTTCGCCTGAAGAGCGCCTTGCAGGAGGACGCGATGGCGCGCCTCGCGGCAGAGGCGCGGCTCCAGGCGACACGGGTGGTGGACGAGTTTGGCGTGCTGGCGGAGGATGTGAGGATTCTCGCGGGCACGCCGCCGATCGCCGGGATCTCGCGCGCGATCGACGCGCGCGGGCAGATCGATCCGGTGGACGGGTCGAGCCTCGAACTGTGGCGCGAACGGCTCTCCAACATCTTCGCGGCCTTCCTCGAGACGCGGCCGCAATACACGCAGGCGCGGTTCATTCGCGTCGCGGACGGCGGCCTCGAAATCGTCCGCGTCAACCAGAATGGCGACGGCGTGACCATCGTGCCCGCGGCCGAGATGCAGCGGAAGGGCGGCGAGCCCTACATGGTCGCGGCGATGGGGCTGAAGCGCGGCGATGTCTACTTCTCCCGCGTCACCTACAATCGGGAGCATGGCAAGCGCGTCGATGGCGCGCCGGCGACGATTCGCGCGGTGTTCCCGGTCTTCGGCCCGGACGGCGCGCTCTTCGGCGCGCTGGTTCTTAACGCGAATTATGTCGAGCTGCTGCGCAACGCTCTCCCGGCCGCCGATGCCGAGCATGACGTGGCGGTCGTCAACGCGGCCGGCGACTATGTAAAATTCGCCAGCGCGCGGCGGCGCGCCGACGTGAAGCTCCGCGTCGAGGGAGACTGGCGGATGCCGCAAGACCTCGCGGCGCTTCGCGCGGGGCCGGACCGGGAACTGCAGGTCGTCGATGACCGCCGCGCGGCGGTCGGAGTCGGGCGCATCGTCAGGTTCGGGACCTCGTCTTACAGCGTCGCCGTCGTCGCGTCGGCGCCGAACGACATCGTCTTCGCGCCGGCTCGGGCGGCGCTACGGGACGCGCTGCTGGCGATGGCGGCGAATCTTGTCGTCGCGGCGCTCGTCGCAGTCTTCCTGGCGGAGCGGATCTCGGCGCCCATGCGCCGGCTGGCGAAGGAGCTGCGCACCCGGCCCGATCCCTTCGCGCCGCTCCGCATACCGCGGAACGCCGGCGCCGAGGTGGAGGAGCTTTCGCAGGCCTTCGCCAGCCTCGCCTCGGAACTCGCGGACCGAAGCGCGCTCGCCAACGCCGTCTTTGGCGGCGCGGCGGACGGCATCGTGACCATCGACGAAACCGGTCAGATCCTGCTCGCCAACCCGGCCGCCCATCGGCTCTTCGGCTATACGGCGCCCAGCCTGGTCGGCGCCAATATCGAGATCCTGATGCCGCTCGACCTGCGGCGCGTCCATCAGGGCTTCGTCGACCGGGCGGAGCGCAACTCCGGCGCCTCGCGGCGGATGTCGAGCCGAAACATCACGGGTCTGCGCCAGGATGGCGGCGAAGTGCCGGTGGACGTCACGGTGAGCTACATCCGCTACCAGGGCAAAGGC
This sequence comes from uncultured Paracoccaceae bacterium, assembly GCA_937952085.1. GTDB lineage: Bacteria > Pseudomonadota > Alphaproteobacteria > Rhodobacterales > Rhodobacteraceae > Pikeienuella. Next base: position 1,552 of record CALFYQ010000468.1, read on the forward strand.
GCCTTCGTCGGCGTCATGCGGGACATATCCGAACGGGTGGCGGCCGAGGCCAAGGCGCGCTCACTCCTTCACGCGCTCGAGCGCTCCAATTCCGAGCTCGAAAGCTTCGCCTACATCGCCTCGCACGACCTCAAGGCGCCGCTCCGCGCGATCAAGCAGACCGCGACCTGGCTCGAGCAGGATCTCGCGGCGCACTTCGACGACGACAGCCGCGAAAACATGACGATGCTGCGAAGCCGCGTCGCCCGCATGGAAAAGCTTCTGGACGACCTGCTCGAGCATTCCCGGATCGGGCGCGGCGATGTCGGGTCGGCTGTCGTCAGCGGCGCAGACCTCCTCGACGAGATCCTCGACATGGTCGCGCCCGGGCCGGGAATGCGGATCGAGGCGACGGAGGCGTTCCACGTCGCGAAGCTGCGGCGGATGCCGGTCTACACGGTGCTGCTCAACCTCGTCTCCAACGCGATCAAGCATCACGACCGGGACGAGGGGCTGATCCGCCTCGACGTAAGCAACTGGGCCGACCGGCTCGAGTTCGAGGTGAGCGACGACGGGCCCGGCATCGCCCCCGAGTACCACCAAAAGGTCTTCGGCATGTTCCAGACGCTTCGGCCGCGAGACGAGGTGGACGGCAGCGGCATGGGCCTCGCCTTCGTGAAGAAGTCGGTGGAGGTCGCCGGCGGCGAAGTCACGCTGCGCTCCGACGGGCGCGGATGTGTCTTCCGGTTCACCTGGCCTCGATCGCAGGACGACAGAAACCCCGTGGGAGAAGCCGCGTGACAACCACCAAGACGCATCCGCTCAACATTGTGCTGGTCGAGGATGACGACGTCGATGCGAAATGCATCCGTCGCGCCTTCGCCCAGGCGAAGATCGCGAACCCGGTGATCCGCGCCATCGACGGAGTCATGGCGCTGGAGACGCTCCGCGGCATGACGGGGGATGCGCCGGACCGGCCCTATCTCCTCCTCGTCGACGTCAACATGCCGCGGATGAACGGCCATGAATTCGTGCGCGAGATCCGCGCCGATCCGGCGCTCCGCGACAGCATCGTCTTCATGCTGACGACATCGAGCGCCCGGGAGGACATCGCGCAGGCCTACGCCTGCAACGTCGCCGGATATGTCGTCAAGGAACGCGCCGGGGCGGACCTGCTGGCGCTGGTCGACACGCTCGACGCCTATTGGCGTCTCGTCGAGATGCCGGTCTAGGCGAGGGTCCGATGATTTCGCAGCGCCTTTCCCTTCTCGTCATCGATGACGACGCGTTCGACCGAAAGCAGATCCGGCGCCTCTCCGCCCGGGCCGGGCTCGACTGGCACATCCACGACATCCAGAGCGTCTCGCAGATCGACTCGTTCGACCCGGCCGCCATCGACGCCGTGCTGGTCGACTACCGGATGCCGGACGTCGACGGTTTCACCGCCATCCTCCGCGTCCGCGAGCGGTTCCAGAAGGCGGCGGTGATCGTGGTGACCGGCCAGGGCGACGAGGCGATCGCCGCCGGCTCGTTCCAGGCCGGGGTGGAGGACTACGTTCCGAAACATCTCCTCAACGAGTCATCGCTGCAGCAGAGCGTCGCCAGCGCGGTGGAGAAGTGCCGCCTCCGCCGCAAGCTGGAGACGCAGCGCCGCGACCTCGAGATCTTCGCGCACGTGCTGGTGCACGATCTCCGCGCGCCGATCCGCCACGCCAACCTTCTCGCCGCCCTGATCCGCGAAGCGGCGGAGATCGGCGACATCGCGGCGGTCGCGAGCGAGGCGACGACGCTGGAGGCGATGGCGACGCGGATGTCGGAACTGATCGCCAGCCTCTCACGCCACCTCCGGGTCGACGCGCCGATGTCGCTCCGCCCGACCTCGCTCAATGAGGCCGTCGCCGCCGCGGTGCAGAACCTCCGGATCGAGATCGAGGAGGTGGATGCGCGCATCGAAGTGGAGCCGCTGCCGGAGATCGTCTGCGACGCCGCGCAGGTGACGCAGCTCTTCCAGAACCTGATCTCGAACTCGATCAAGTTCCGCCGCGGCCCGCGCCCGCGCCTCTGGATCCGCGCGCTCGAGAGCCGGCGCGGCGACGCCGTCATCGCCGTCGCCGATGACGGGATCGGCGTGCCGCCCGATTTTCGCGAGAAGATGTTCGAGCCCTTCCGGCGGCTCCACGGCGTCGACGCCTATCCCGGCTCGGGGCTGGGCCTCGCCACCTGCCGGCGCATCGTCGAGCGGCACGGCGGCGAGATCCGCTGCGAGCCGGCGGAGGGCGCCGGCGCGTCGATCGTGATCTCCCTGCCGCGGGCGCCGGTCGGGGCCGAAGAGGTCGGAGCGATCTCCGCGCCCGTCGCCGCCGACCAAGTGGACCGGGCCCGCCGGATCGCCTAAGCCTCGCGCTGCGAAGGCGCGAGGAGGCGACGGCAAGGTGAGCGTGGCGGACGGGTCCGAGGCTGGCCTCGGGGTGGATATCGGCGGCACGTTCACCGACGTGGTGCTGGAGCGGGGCGGAAAGCGCTGGTCCCTCAAGGTTCTGACGACGCATGGCGCGCCGGACGACGCGGTGGTCGAGGGCGTCTCCGAGGTCTGCCGGCGGGCCGGGATCGTGCCCGCCGACCTCACCCGCATCGTCCATGGCGCGACGCTCGCCACCAACGCCCTGATCGAGCGCCGCGGCGCCCGCTCCGCCTTCATCACCACCGAGGGCTTCCGCGACGTGATCGAGATGCGGACCGAGAGCCGCTTCGAGCAATACGACCTCGATCTTCGCCTGCCGGAGCCGCTGATCCCGCGGAACGACCGGTTCACCCTTCGCGAGCGGCTCGACGCCGGCGGGAACGTCCTCACCCCGCTCGACGGTGCGGAGGTGGAGGCGCTCGCCGCCCGGCTCGGCGGCTACGAGAGCGTCGCCATCGGCTTTCTCCACGCCTATCTCGACCTGGCCCATGAGCGCCGCGCGGCGGAGATCATCCAGCGCCGGCAGCCTCACCTCTCCATCTCGCTCTCATCGGACGTCTCGCCGCAGATGCGGGAATACGAGCGCTTCTCCACCACCTGCGCCAACGCCTATGTGAAGCCGATGATGGCGGCCTATCTCGGCCGCCTTGCGGAGCGGCTGGCCGGGATCGGCGCGCGCTGCCCGATCCGGTTGATCCATTCCGGCGGCGGGATCATGTCGCTCGAGGACGCCGCCCGGCTCCCGGTGCGGCTGATCGAGAGCGGGCCGGCCGGCGGCGCGATCTACGCCGCCGACTTCGCCCGCCGGCACGGGATCGGGCGCGCGCTCTCCTTCGACATGGGCGGCACCACGGCGAAGATCTGCCTCGTGCGCGACGGCGCGCCGAAGACCGCGCGGGTCTTCGAGGCGGCGCGCTCCTACCGCTTCAAGAAGGGCTCGGGGATGCCGATCTCGATCCCGGTCGTCGACATGGTGGAGATCGGCGCGGGCGGCGGCTCGCTCGCCGCGGTCGACGCGCTCGGGCGCATCCAGGTCGGCCCGGAAAGCGCCGGCTCCGAGCCGGGCCCCGCCTGCTATGGCCGCGGCGGCGCCCGCCCGGCGGTGACCGACGCCGACCTCGTCCTCGGCCGGCTCGACCCGGACGCCTTCGCCGGCGGCGCCATGAAGCTCGACCGCGCCGCCGCCGAGCGGGCGCTCGAAGCGGCGGTCGGCGGCGCGCTCGGCCTGCCGGTAGGCGAGGCGGCGCGCGGCGTCTCCGAGATGGTGGATGAAGCCATGGCCTCGGCCGCGCGGGTCCACGCCGTCGAATGCGGCGAGGACCTCGCCGACTACACCATGATCGCCTTCGGCGGCGCCGCGCCGCTCCATGCCGGGCGGCTTTGCGAGACGCTGGGGATCGACCGCTTCCTCGTGCCGCCGGGGGCCGGCGTCGGCTCCGCCATCGGGTTCCTCCGCGCGCCCTACGCCTTCGAGGCGACGCGGAGCCTTTACATGCGCCTTTCCGCCTTCGACGCGGCGGCGGCGAAAGGCGCGCTCGCCGACCTTCTCGGCGAGGCGCTCGCCTTCGTCCACGCCTGCGCGCCCGGCGCCGAGACGGTCGCGGAGCGCAAGGTCTTCATGCGCTATGTCGGCCAGGGCTGGGAAATCCCGGTCGAGGTTTCCCAGGCGATGGCGGAGGCGCCGACGCCCGACGACTATCTCGCCGCCTTCGAGGCCGCCTATTCGGCGCTTTTCGGGCGGACCGTGGCCGGGCTCGATGTCGAGATCGCCGTCTGGGCCGCCACCGCCTCCACCCTGACGCCGCCGCCGCCGACCACGCCGCCGCCGCCCGAGGGCGCTGCGGCCGGCTCCTCTGGCCGCCGCGCGATGCTCGACCCGAAATCGGGCGCGAAGGGGGAGGGCGCGGTGGTCGACCGCGCTGCGCTGACCGACGGCGCCTTCGTCGCCGGCCCCGCCTTCGTCACCGAGACGGAGACGACCATCGTCGTCCCCGCCGGCTTCACCGCCATCGGCCGCGCCGACGGGACGATCGACGTCAGGAGGGTCAAATGAGCCGCGTCGCCGACCAGATCGTCTGGAACCGCCTCATCTCAATCGTCGAGGAGCAGGCGCTCGCCCTCGTCCGCACCGCCTTCTCCACTTCGGTCCGCGAGGCGGGGGACCTTTCGGCCGGTGTCTATGACGAGCGCGGCCGGATGCTGGCCCAGGCCGTCACCGGCACGCCCGGCCATGTGAACGCGATGGCGGATTCGGTCGCGCATTTCATGCGGGAGATCGGCGTCGCCACGATGGCGGAGGGGGACGTCTACGTCACCAACGACCCCTGGATGGGCACCGGCCATCTCCACGACATCACCGTCGTCACCCCGGTCTTCCGGGGCGGCGCGCATGTCGGCTTTTTCGCCTGCACCGCGCATGTGGTGGATGTGGGCGGCCGCGGCTTCGGGGCGGAGGGCGATTCCGTCTACGAGGAGGGGATCCAGATCCCGATCCTCCGCTTCGCCGCGGCGGGCAGGGTGGACCCGACGCTCATCGCCTTCGTCCGCGCCAATGTGCGGGAGGCCGACCAGGTGGTCGGGGACATCTACGCCCTCGCCGCCTGCAACGAGATCGGCCGCCGGCGCCTCCTCGCGACGATGGACGAATATGGCATGGCCGACCTTTCCGGCATCGCCGGGTTCATCGTCGAAAGCTCCCGCCGGGCCACGCTGGAGCGGATCGCGGCGCTGCCGCCCGGCGCGGCCGAGGCGCATATGCGGATCGACGGCTATTCCGCCCCGGTCGATCTCCATGTCCGGGTCGAGTTCGCGGGCGACCATGTGGCCTGTGATTTCTCCGGTACCAGCGGGCTCGATCCGAAGGGGATCAACGTCCCGCACGTCTACACCAAGGCCTATGCCTGCTATGCGCTCCGCTGCGCGCTGGCGCCCGACATTCCGAACAACGCCGGCTCGCTGGAGCCTTTCCGCATCTCGGCGCCGGAAGGCTCGATCCTGAACGCGCCGCGCCCCGCGCCCGTCGCGCTCCGGCACATCATCGGCCACATGATCCCCGATACCGTCTTTGGCGCGCTCGACCAGCTTCTGCCGGGCCGGGTGCCGGCGGAAGGGGCGGGCGCGCTCTGCAACTTCCAGGTCTCGATCCGGCCGACCGGGCCGGGCGGCCGGCGGGCGGAGGCGCTCACCTTCAATTCCGGCGGCTCCGGCGCGCGGCCCACGTCGGACGGGCTGAACGCCACCGCCTTCCCCTCCGGCGTCATGACGATGCCGGTGGAGGCGACCGAGCACGCCGCGCCGGTGATGATCCTTCGAAAGGAGCTTCGCCCCGATTCCGGCGGCGCCGGCCGGCAGCGCGGCGGGCTCGGGCAATTCATGGAGGTCGCGGCCCGGGCGGGCCACGAATTCGACTTCTCGGCGATGTTCGACCGGGTGGACCATCCGGCGCGGGGCAGGGCGGGCGGCCTTCCCGGCGCGGCCACCATCGTCGAGCGGGAGGATGGCGCGCGGCTCCGCGGCAAGGGCAAGACGCGCGTGCCGGAAGGCGGGCGCATCCGCCTCGCCTTTCCCGGCGGCGGCGGCTACGGAGATCCGGCGGAGCGCGATGCCGCTTCGCTCGCCCGCGATCTGCGGCTCGGCTACGTCACCGAAGCGGCGGCGCGCGCGACCTATGGAGAGGCGCTGGTCGCGGCCGCGCTGGCGCTCGGAACTGGGGAAGGCTGATGCTGAAGAAGATCGTTCTCACCGGGGCGCGCGGCGCGCTCGGCACGGAGCTCCGCGCGCCGCTCTCGCGGATGGCCGGGACGCTGCTCTCGACCGACATCGCGCCGGCGCCCGATGCGCTCCTGCCGAACGAGACCTTCGTTCAGGCCGATCTCGCCAGGATGGAGGAGGTCGCGCCGCTGATGGAGGGCGCGGAGATGGTCGTCCATTTCGGCGCCATCCCGGACGAGCGGCCCTTCGAGGAACTGCTCGGCCCGAACTACATCGGCGCTTACACGGTCTGGGAATCGGCCTACCGGGCCGGCGCGCGGCGGATCGTCTACGCCTCCTCGATCCACGCGGTCGGGCTCCATGACGTCGCCGCCGGGATCGACGCCGACGCGCCGCACCGGCCCGACACGTTCTACGGCCTTTCCAAGTGCTTCGCCGAGGACATGGGCCGCATGTACTGGGAGAAGCGGGGCCTCGAGGCGGTGTGCCTTCGCATTCTCTCCTGCACGCCGGAGCCGCAGAATGTCCGCGCCCTCGGCACCTGGCTTTCCTATGCCGACCTCATCCAGCTGGTGACGCGCTCGATCGAGACGCCCACGGTCGGCTTCTCGGTGATCTACGGCGTCTCCGGCAACACCCGCGCGCCGGTTTCGAACGCCCGCACGCCCTTCCTCGGTTACCGCCCGAAGGACAACGCGGAGGACTGGGCCGAGGCGCTCTTCGCCACGGCGCGGAAGCCGAACGCGAAGGACCCGGCGCAGATGAAGGTAGGCGGCCCCTTCGCGAC